>DASVGC010000036.1:0-8345 GCA_036379735.1 Nitrososphaeraceae archaeon | reverse complement strand
TTGAGGCATAAATTGTATCAGTTTGTGTATTGATTGCTAATCCAGAAGGCTTTGAACCAACTGGTATGGATGCTATCAATGTATTATTATTTCCATCTAATACCAGTACGCTATCCTTTCCCAAATCAGAAACATAAACCTTGTTGGTATGCGGATTAACTATAATGTCATATGGTGATGAGGCATATTTCAACGATTGTCTTACCTTATTAACAATCGGATCAATTACGCTAATTGTTTTTGAATCCATATTTGCAACATAAATCCAGTTTGCTGCTAAATTGGAGCCTATTCCCACTGGAGAATTCCCTACAGGTATTTCAGTGAGTTCTTTGTTTGTAAAACCATCAATTACAGAAACTGTATTGGATTCTCTATTCGAAGAATATATTCTGTTAGAAAACGGATTTACATCAACATCATATGGTGAATCACCCGTGTCGATATTTGATTCCACTTTGGATGTTTCTATGTCTATAACCGATATTGTATTGGAAAATTGGTTGGCGACATAAAGCTTGTTTGTTATTGGATTGATATCAATTCCAATTGGGAAACTACCAGAATTAATTACCGGGTTGGATTTTAGAGAAATTACATTCTCATTATTTTCTTCTTGAGCGTAAATACCAATAATAAAAAGAGTGAAAAAGAATGAAATAGCTAATGAAAAATAGAGAGACATTGGTAAATAATATTTCAAATAAATAATGTATGTTGAATGGATATAAAAAGTAACTACTACTTTCCCAATATCTATCTATGGTTCATTCCTGTTTGCAGAAATTGGTTTTACAATTGTCCAGAAAGCATGAGAATTGTCCTGTTCACCAACGACATTTTATAAAGTCAGAATTCACAGATTTAGTATATCTCACTTACTTGTTACCTGGATCTGGTTGATAAACGATCCTAATGATAATATCCATTATTAATACGATAATACCTGCCAAGATGATCATTAGACCATTTATTGTCCAAGAAGGATTGCTGTACATGAACGAACTTTGAGGACCCACAAACGATTCTGACTGTGCAGTAAAAATTAGACCTACCACTACTAGTACAATGCCAAATATTTCAAGCAAAATCTTCATGTATTTGCTAATGAATTGAATCTGGATATCTAAATGTTTTTGAAATTTATTCTTTCATACGCACATTTAGTAACTCTAGAAATCCGTAAAAAGTTCGTGCACATTTCACTTTTGCCTGATCATTCATAATTAAATCAATTTTTGGGCAATTATGATATGGATATGAATATGAATAGGTTTTAATATCTATTAGATGTCCGTCATGGATGCTAGGATTAAAATTGAACTATAGTAGTTTTATCAACTCAAATATAATAATTGGGTATGCTTCTGCTATTGTTGCTGCTATTCTCTTTGGAGGCGTTTCTACCATGGGAAAACCCATAGTATCAACCGTAGACCCCTTACTCCTCTCAGCTATTATTTACCTAATAGCTGGACTATTTTTTACACCTTCAGCTGCAATGACATCTTCAAAGATTACAAGAAAAACTTTTCTTCTTATCATTGTAAGTGCAGTTTCCGGCGCTGCAATAGCACCTATTATCTTTTTTCAAGGGTTAAGGATGAGCACAGCTGCGGACACTGCATTACTTACCAATGGAGAAACTGTTTTTTCAATTTTGTTTGCCTTGCTTATTTTTAGGGAAAGATTGAGACCCGTAGGATATATTGCAGTAACATTGATACTAAGTGGAGTATTTTTGGTAACAACAAATCTTGATTTTAATAGTTCTATATTTAGTCTTAACATAGGTAATGTTTTAGTTATCCTAGCAACCTGTATTTGGGGATTCGATAACAATATTTGTAAGATTATTGCAAGACAGTTACATATATCAAAGCTTATTCAGCTGAAAGCCTTGATTGGAGGTACCATATTAATAGGAACGGTAATTATTTTAGGAATTCCTTTTAGTATCCATACTGATCAGATAATACCCATAATACTTCTTAGTGTCTTTGGATTTGCCATATCATTATACCTTTACCTCCATAGTATAAAGAGGATTGGAGTGATCAAGGCATCATCATTGCTTTCTTTGTCTGCAGTTTTTGGAATAATTTTCGCCATGATATTTCTGCGCGAGTCAATCAGTGTTAATCAGATTATTGCAATATCTGTTATGATATTTGGGATTCATTTAATGTATACTTATGAAAAGAAGAGTGAAATAATTCTCAAATAATAATTTGAAGATACTAAGAAATATAAATACGGGATCATAATCCGAATTGATGAAATTCCTTCATACGATAACCATATTTTTAGTTCTACCAATAATTTCAGTTCTTGCATTCATGTCAATGTTCATGACGGAGGTATTTGCTCAAGTACAAACAGGAACCAATATTGAATCGCCTCAGTTTCTTGCAATTCAACATGCTCAATCTGGTACTATATCGCAAGTTAATTCAACGTCGTATGTACTGCAGTTAAATGATTTGGCGGACAAGACAATTTTGTTTTCTGATAGACCAAACAGAATAGTAGTCACTCAAACTACCCAGAACTTTGTCGGTAACTGGACAAGCGGTGAAGATAGTTTTCAGACAGACCCGCCTAATGCAGCCTTAGTAGTATTCACAGAGGACCAAGAAGATCATGTTTTCGAGATTGAACTATTTAATCCATTATTTGACGAAGATGAAAAGGCAATAAGGTATGATTTTGGTGTCTTAGGAAATGGTACATCGTCCACTGATCTCCCTACAAATTTAGGAAAATCAGTACTAATAATAGATTCTTCCGAATCAAAATGGCCACTTCAATATTCAGGTGACTAGAAATTATAATTTCTATTTTCATATTTGTTTAAATTCAATTTTTAAGGCTTTATTTTGAATCGAAGAATAATATTCATTTTCCTTAGAACCCCGGGATTTTAGTCCTTACTAAGACATCTATAAAACGGCATTATCAAAATAATTGCGATTCTTATGATTTTTTGGGATCGCCTACAAATTATTTTATATTTTGGCACTGTCAGCGTTAAAACTAGGATACTACGCTTATTATTAGTAAGTCCTATTAAGCAGTTCTAGAATTTACAAGAATTGGTAAAAAGACTCTGGCTAACTATTATACTTGCAGTCTTGGTACCAGGCGCCGGTCATATGTATTTGGGGTTTATCAAAAGAGGAATTACTTTCCTAATTTTTGCCTTCATTCTTGGATTTGCTACGACTGTGCTTATGCCGGATCCGCTCGGTACCCTAGTAATGATTGGTTTTCTACTCTGGGGAATTTATGATGCGTATGTTCATTATAAAAATTTGAATATAGGAAAGACGCAAGTTACACAATGAGTATGAAAATTATTCTTATTCAATATCAATAGTTCCTCCTTACCGGTACACGAATATCAAATTTAGAAACGTACAACGTCAAAATCCGTTAGAATAAAATTGGAAATATCAAAAGTTGCTTTCCTCTGATTTTGCCTTCTATTCCTTTTTCTGACGGTGCATAGATTTAGCATATAGACCGCTACAAAACTAGATTAAAATATAGGTAAAAGAAATGCTCCTTGTTGAAGTGCCCCAATTGTAATCACCTAGACATGTACCATGACGATGCAGGTTGTAAGCAAGCATCTTGCGGTTGTATAAAAACAGCTAAAGATCTTAGGGGGCAATCGCGGACCCCTCCATTTCGTTCAATCAATAATCGGTCGGTTTGGTTGGTAAGGTTCGTAATTGCTACGATAATTGCTACAATTATTTCGCTTGTGATTGTCTCTTATCTTACACTTTCTGACAGTTTTGATCCACAACCAGATAGTATTCTTAATTTCATTTCCACCCTTACTTCAATAATACCGATATTAGGATTCATTGTAGGACTTTTTTGGTATTACCGAGCAAGCAAAAATATTCATTCATTTGGCGCGAAACAAGTATGGCGACCCATTTTATCGATAATTTGGTGGCTTATTCCGCCATTAAATTTGTATTTGCCATATGATGTTACACAACAATTCTGGAAGGTAAGTAATCCCAAAACCAAAATTGTAGTTGGAACTGAATGGAAAGACATCCCGAGTTCAAACATGATAAAAATATGGTGGCTTCTCTTTTTATCGCCCCTATTTGCTGGATTAGTCTTAGGACTAGTTTATGGAATAGGTCTAGGATTGACAAATAATGAAGCCGAGGAAGATGTATTCATGAAATCAACCGAGCCAGTATTATATTTTGGTATGGTGTCAATTGCATTAGGAATTGTTTCCATCTTCTCTTATATTCTTTTTATAAAAATAGTAAAACAAATATCAATATGGCAAGAACTCAAATCCGGTACGTCAACTTAATAGAAGGTTACTAACTCTCTTAATAATTTTGAACTTCATAGGGAGCTTGAAAATAAAAGATTATATCTTCTACAAAATATCGGATGATGTGTGACCTATCCCAAAGGATACAGGCCGCCGCCACCATCAAAAACAAAGATTAGAAATTCACGATTTAGTCGAAAGAACTTCAAACGCGCAATGTATCACCCCACTCTTGATGAAACTCTAATAGGAATGGGAATTGCTTTTTCGTTACTAAGTATTATGACCTTCTATTGGCCTTTCGATGACTCAAACCGTTGGTTAGGCGATGCTATTGTCTATTTGGCTTCAGAAACTGGTGTACCACAGTACATAATTTGTTTGACAGGCGCCTTGTTCTTTTTTGGATTAGTAATTTATTCAAAACTAAGATCTAGATTCAGAAAAGTATTACCGCAAGAGTGAAGAAAACGAATACGACAGTTTTTTAAGATGAAAAATTATTTAGTATAAAAAATAACAAGTCCAACTATCAAAGTTGTGGTAACAAGTATCAAGGACATTATTGTCCATTTAGATAGGTCATTTAACATGGTGAATTTTTTACTATTCGATTGGGCTTTTTGTAATACCTTTATCACTCTTAATTCCGCCAAGATCCTTTGGATCGTTAGTAGTGCTCAGGCCCACTTCATTAATAGTATTCTGTATTAACTGATCGATTCCGGGGGGTGTCGCTTTTTTAGTAATTCCATGACAATCCCATCTGCCATCTTTATCCTTCAAACATTCAAAGACGTGAGTCTGCGTATTTGGAGGTTGCCCAAGTGTCGTGACACAAAAGACATGATCCAAACTTCCTTCTCCAAAACATTCAGATGCTGCCGATACAGAATTTGAAGATGAACCATAGATTGCTATAACAAGTGAGAAGCTTAAAGTGATAAAAATTGCAGATGTGGTATGCATTAGCAGAATCAGGTTATTCTACCTTTTAAAGATTCTTGATTTTAAGAATAATTAAATTTATCCAATTCTTATGTCCATAGTTTTAAACATCACAATCAACTAGTATATCCAATTCCAAGAAATCATAAATTGTATTATTACTATAATTAACTATGAGAGTATTGTCATTTAGGAAAGGTGAAGTTAAATATCTACGATCAAATGAAATTTGTAGAATTGCAACATGTGATAGAAATGTGCACATGTAACTCCTGTTTCATATATTTTTGAAAGAGGAAAATTCTATTTTCCGACAAACTACAAAACCCGGAAATACGCCAACTTGAAAAAAAATAATAAAATTTCCCTAGTGGTAGACACTACAGAGAACAATAAGGAAAAGGCAGTAGTAATACTAGGAACAACGACAATTATTCATGATGGCAAAAAATTTGAAGAATTGTATAAAATATTTTATGATAAATTTGATTGGGCGAGGATAGACCCCTGGTGGAAACAAAGGAAAGCGGCCATCATAGAAGTGATTCCCAAAACCAAAGCAAGTTGGGGTATATGAAACTGTTGCAAAAAATTTATAAACCAATTTAAATCAGAGGACGTTCCATATGTCGATGAGTCTGGGCCAAACCAAGGAAGTCACGGTGCGTCCTAATAGTCTCGAGAAATCTTCAAGATATATCATGATTGTTGATGACGAACCAGACATTCTCGATCTACTTCAAGGTTACTTGGAATCGAAAGGCTGGAAGATAAAGGCATTCATTGGCCCGGGGATAGCACTTTCGAGTATTATGATGAACCCAAAGTTGTACTCGCTAATACTAACGGATATACGAATGCCAGAAATGTCAGGTATAGAATTTGTAAAAAAAGTAAAAAATATGGATAATAATATTAAGATAATATTTATGACGGCCTTTGAGACCGAAATAGCCGAGCTTAGAGAGTTGAGCGATGTGGAGCCTCTGAAAAAACCCATTGGCCTAGAAGCCCTAGTAAGTCTAATCAAAAGACTCAAAGATATTCAAAAAATGGACGATAGATTTTATACGTGTTCTCAATGCGGAGATAGCAGCGAAAGTCCTGAAACTATAAAGCATAGACCTACTTGCCCACACTATTGAAGACAGCAATGAACTATGAACAATGTTAGTAGATTGTTACTTTGTACAAGTTATTCATTCCTTTCAGTATCATTTATTTGAAGAAAATGTAAAGCACCAATACGAATACCGCTGGACATGATCACTTAATACGGATAATTCCCAGACTTTGAAAATTCATTTGGAAAAATCAATCTACGATAATACTACTACTTCAATACCAAGAAATGGAGAAACTGAAATTTCAATTGGCCTTAGTTCTATTTATATTATGTTGCATTAATTCGATCGACGGATTTGAGAATCTTGAACGCTAAAATCACAGGAGTGAAAGAAGTGTGATAGTTATTTTTGCCTGATGAGAGAATAGTTAGCATTGTAGACGACGAAATAGATACTACCAAATTATTCAATGATGCCCTTTGCGGTAGTATTGATGGCATAACAGTTGTTACTTTCAATGACCCCGTAATTGCATTACAACACTTTACAGACAATAAGGAAAATTACGCGCTGATCATTTCTGATCTAAGAATGCCTAATCTTAATGGATTAGAACTTTTAAAAAAAATAAAGAAACTAAACGAAAAGGTTAGAACGATTTTGATAAACGCGAATGAAATTGAAAATGATGTAGTTTTTCAGCATTACCTACAACTAGGAATTATTGATTCCTATATTGCAAACTCTATTACTAGTAACCAATTATGTCAAAAAGTGAGGGATGAATTCATAGTATATCAGTTGGCGGTTAACTTAAAATAAATTATGAAACATGTACTCTCTTAAGATTTTTCTTTTGGTTTTGGCTGTTTTTTGTGTTCCTATCTTTATTTCTACTATTGCGTTTGTAAATGCCTTTCTGTATGAGAATGGAACTTGTACCGATGAAAAAGTGAAGGAGACAGCCAAACAAGTTATAAATACAAACGGCACAGTAGATGATTTTCTTAAAAGTTTGCCTAGCGATAACACAATACTTGCGGAAATTGTATGTTAAAACAGAACATTAGGATGGTAATTGGTCCTATTAACGATAGTTGACTTGCTACACTTATGATCGAAAATTTATTGTTGCCAGTCGATTGATATTCTAAACGAAGTTGGTGTCCCCGAAACCTCAATCTCTTGAGCAAAACTGTCAAAAGATGCGGTCCTTCCAGGTTCTATACTATCTGGATCAGTATAACAGCAGGTGGTTACTCCCACAGTCTTGTTGTCAGTATCATAGAAAATCCCAGTCACTTTAACAAACTCTAAATTAGAATCGCCCAAGTTTTTAATTGTACCTCGGACATGATAAGCACCAATTGAATCCTTATTAGCAGTTGCTACATCCACTTGAACAGCATCAGGATTACTCCCTGGAAAATCGGTAGGTTCGGATGGAATTTGTTTTAATTGACCCTCTGATTTTGAAGCAAATGTCTGCATTTCATTGGTTAAGATGACAGTGGTAGAGCCAAGAGCAAGAAAAATAATTGATACTATCCATATCGACAATCGCTTACTCATTGAATGCCCTAGGTGTCAGTCGCATATATCGTTTTTCTGTCAATGCTATAATATCCCAATAGCTAGCTTCGAATCACTTGGTATATCGACAACGAAACGACAACAACAATAGCAACAGCATATGACAGAGAAGGAACTGAATTATTAGAACTAATTAAACCAGTTTTACGTATCCTTTAATCCTTAATAATACCCAATAAGTAGAATATTATGACGTGTTCCAGAGAATATATACGCCAACCGCAAGATTTTATGAAATTGCGCCTAATTGGGCAAGTAAGATTATGACTTTGAGGCAAGAAGGGTTTCCGATTCCATTATCATTGTCTTGGTGGAAGCTTTACTTTGCTTTAGATAGTCCTTCTAAATGTATAGTGGGAGAAGCACATGGTTTTTCTTCCCATTATGAAAAAGAATGTGCAGAATGTGATAGATTGGGTTGG
>DASVGC010000035.1:0-2102 GCA_036379735.1 Nitrososphaeraceae archaeon | reverse complement strand
CTAGAGAATAGTCCAGTTGTGCTTTCGTGTGGGAGGCACTTAGAGAAAGTCTTAGAACCGCAGATCCTTTTTTAACTGTGGGAAATCGCATAGGATGCACTAAAATGCCTTTTTGTAACAAAACTTCAGCAAACTTGATAGCTAACTTCTCAGAACCAATATGAACTGGGATTATTTGACTGGACGAGTTTCCAATATCAAACCCAACGTCCATCAAACCATCATGCAAAATGTTTACATTTCTGAAGAGCTTTCGTTGAAGAATGCCTTTTTTTGCAATATTAATTCCACTTAATGCAGATTTGCATAAATGAGTCGGAATAGCAGAACTGAATATGAATTGCCTTGATTTATTTATCAAGTAATCCCTAACAATTTTGGCACATGCTACGTATCCTCCAAAACATCCTAAAGCCTTACTCATACTACTGATATGGACATCAATCAAACCATTTACTCCTAATTCAGAAGGAGTACCGGAGGCATTCTTTCCAAAAACAAAATCTCCGTGGGCATCATCAATAATTGTAAAAAGTCCAAACTCTTTTGCCAACTTACAAATAGATTTTAATTTTGACATGTCTCCTCCTATACTAAATATTCCCTCTGTAACAAGAATTTTCTTTCCCTTTACCCCCCTTACTAATTCTAACAGATTCTCTACGTCGTTGTGTCGAAATACTTTGATTTTGGAATTGGACAATTTACAACCGTCAATAATACTGGCATGATTAGATTCGTCACTAAATACAGTAGTTTGATCATCTGCCAAAGTACTTAGTACTCCTAGTACTGCTGTATATCCAGTAGTGTAAACAAGAGACGATTCTGTCTTCCTGTGTCTGGATAATGAGTTCTCTAGTTTCTCAATCTCAAAATTATTTCCCCCAACAAGTCTAGAACTACATTGAGAAATTTCATCAAAACCCTTTACAGTATTTCTAATTATTAGTTGATTTGTGGATAATCCCAGGTAGTCGTTTGAATTATAATTAATTATCTTTTTGTTATTTACGATGAATGACCCATTTTGGTAATTGATATTCTTTAGTTTGCGATAAAGATTTTCTGATTTCAGTCTATTTATGTCTGAATTAATGAATTCGGGTATCGAGGCCAATTTCATGTATCATTTGGATATCTTTATTTGGTTCGTTTCCATTTGTAGTAAGATAACCGCCTGTAATGATTCCGTTCGCTCCAGCTTGAAGAGCAAGCTTTCCTCCATCACTAAAGTGCACTTCTCTTCCACCAGCAATTTTCAATATTGTTTTTGGCATAATGAACCTCCAGACAGCAATTGTTCGAATGATGTCAACTGGATTAATGGCGCAATTATCCAGTTCTTTTGGCGTACCTTCTCTAGGAATCAGTATGTTGATGGGAACTTCATCTGGTCCAAGAGCTGATAGAGAAAACGCTAGTTCAATTCGCTGTTTTTTGGATTCACCCATTCCAATTATCCCTCCACAGCAAAGCTCCAAACCTGCTTCTTTTACAGTTCTTGCTGTATTTACTCTATCAGAATAATCATGTGTATTGCAGATCTTTGAAAAGAAACTCTCCGAGGCTTCTAGATTATGGTTATACCTTTTGACCCCTAGTGATTTAAGTTTTTTAGCTCGCTCTGATGTCATGAAACCAAGTGAAACATTAATGTCAAGATTCACTTGTTTTCTTAATTTTTCTATTGTATTGCAAATTTTTTCAAAATCCTTTTGTGATGGTTCACGATAAGCACAAACAAGACAAAAACTGGCCGAACCACTTTTCTCAGCTTCTCTGGCCTTTTCCAATATTACTTCATCACTAAGGAGAGGGTACTTTGTGATTCCAGTTTCATAAAACGTAGACTGGGCACAAAAGGAACAATCTTCAGGACAATTACCGGATTTGGCATTTATCAGAGATTCAACGTCAACTGTTTGTTGATTAAATTTTCTAGTTATGATGTTAGCACATTCCGCGAGCTTTATCACGTTATTAGTTGAAATTAATTTTTCAGCTTCATCAAAGGAAATAGAATTTCCATTAATGACTTTTTTCATACAAGAATCAATGAACTCGAAATCTTGCATCAATAGTTCTTTTTTGGAACCCAT
>DASVGC010000034.1:0-2675 GCA_036379735.1 Nitrososphaeraceae archaeon | reverse complement strand
TTAATGCCTAAACTATCTTCGTGAGGACAGTGACCATTTACCAAAATGACTAATCTCTCATTAAGGTGGGCAGTGATAACAGTTTTTGTGTTAATCGGTATATTTGGAATCAACTTTGTTGTCTTAAGAACTTGGGGGGTTGATATAAAAGGAACACAGGATGCTGATACTATGCAAGGGACTGCAACTGATGATGACATTCGAGGATATAATGGAGATGATATTATAAACGGCTTGCAAGGCAGTGATGAAATAGAAGGACAACAAGGTAATGATTTACTCAATGGTTCAGATGGAAACGATTACCTAACAGGCGGAGGTGGATTCGATACATTGGATGGCGGATCCGGAAATGATGAATTGAATGGAGAAATAGATCGAGATAGTCTATTCGGGGGAATTGAAGATGACGTGTTGTACGGTGGATTAGGAAATGATATTCTTGACGGTGGGCAAGGCGATGATCGACTGTACGGTGGACCTGGTAACGACACCTTGAGGGGCGGTCCAGGTGGAGACTATTTCAGGTGTGGTTCAGGTATGGATAGGATAGGAACATATAGTTCAGCCGACGGAGACCATGAGTTTGGTGACTGTGAGATAAAGTAGCTATCTTAAGATATTCTAGATATATTATGCATAAACTTTGATATTTATAAAAACTAGATAAGATTATCGTAATAATCTTAAATAGTTTGTTGCCTATTATTCTCTAACGGCAACTGGTGGGCAAAGGTCGTATTTGTTCATCGCAATCCGGTTTTACCCATCAGTTGCTTGTTATTTATTATTAATTAAATTTTCGGTCTTTGTATCACTGTCAATTTCAGTGCGGCCAGATGTTGAATAAGAATTACAATGAAGAAATCTCCTAAAACCGTTTTATACCTTTTTGGACACGACTTATTGTCAGTCCTAATCAACAACTCCTTTGGTGGGATGAGGTGCCAAGACTTGTCCCACCAGGTTTAACTTTTTTTATATAATGTTGCTTATAGATTGATAACTTCAAGACTACAATGCCGGTGGGATCATATCTGGCCAACTTGCTCATCCTGCCGGCGGATATGTATTTATCTTTTTTACTAAGGGTTAGTACTACTTCCATCAAATTTTACAGTTTATAGAATAAAATTCTGAATATTCTTCTATTCGCTCTATTAATGAGTAGAGATATTATGTATTAGATGAATCCTTCTAATGGAATCTGGATTTTTACCTTTTTATTCATTCTTTCTATGCCTCCATTACTATGGATGGTTCAGATAGTAAATGCTATACTATATGAAAACGGAACCTGCACTAATGAAAATTTCATGAAAGAGTATAACAAGACGATAAACACTAACGGAACAGTCGATGATTTTCTTAAAAGTTTACCGAGTGATAATATCATCCTCGCAGAAATTGTATGTCAAGACACTTCAAATGAAACTATTACAAAGTAAATATCTTGTATGGAATCAATACAAAATTATTTTAGTCGATGCTCTTCTTCAATCTCGCATAAAGGACCGAATTCTGTATTGTATCTAGAACCTTATGAATTTTCTTAATCGTGTTTTGTTCCTTCCTCGTTTTTCGGGTTTTTATCGAGCAGAAATATTAGTTTGGATAACTCATCAAGAGCAAGATCGATCGTATCTGAATCAACTTCTATAGTTTTTCTTGACATATCTATCTTCTGGCCAAGAATATCCGTTAACAAATTGGCAAATTATTTTATCTTGCAACAATATTATGTATATGTGCTGTATGTGAGGCTTTTCTATGCTCACATTCTGTCCCTTCAGGAGGATTTAAATCATTACCAGATACGCAAGCAAAGAACATATCTCCCTCCTGAATGGTGCCAATTTCAGGAATCTTGTCGAATACTAAAGGAATCATTAAAGTTTTGTCCTCAGATTGTTTGAGCAACTTTTGTGCATCTATAATCTTTGATTGAAATTCACCCTTAATCATGGCAACTACTTTGAGGTTTTTTGCGTCTTTTCTATCAGAAAGGGGTATCCAGACTTTAATAGTTGGATCCATTATTTGTCCACCACTAACAGTTTGGAACCTTCCGCTGGATAATGTTTGTTCAGTCCCTGACCCTAAACCTATGGTATTTTTTCCATCGGTATTTTCAATATTGCCCTCAGCACAGGAAAAAGATTTCATTTGTTCTGTATATGCATCAAGCGCGTATGCACATACAAAGTACTCATCTCTACTTCCTGCATCAACAATGCCATTCTTCTGGTTAAATTCAAAGGAAACAGTAGCAGTGTTTGAACGAAGCTCCGAACCAGTTAGGTATTTTGTTTCATGCTCACCACTCGCAGAGGCAACAACCTTCAATTTATCGGGAAGATTTAGTTTTTTTAGATTTATTTTGACATCCACTGAAAATTTTTCTGCTGCAAACACATGATTTGAGTTGACTAAACTTAAAGAAAGAATCATAAATATTAGTGGTATTAGAAGTAGTAAACTTGCATCCTTGTTCTTAACTCTATGGTAGGTCAATGCTTCTTTGAAGAATTTAAAGTATTTATTAAGTTGGTATCCTCGTTCGGATCACTTTCATTTAGTAAAATTGCAGAATTGAAATTAAAACCATTCTAACCTAAGATTTTACTATTTCTATTTACCAACCTGACACAAAATCCAATCTAGCCATAGAGTAA
>DASVGC010000033.1:0-3964 GCA_036379735.1 Nitrososphaeraceae archaeon | reverse complement strand
GACAGTAAGGATACTAATAGTCAGAAATGACAATCCAAATTACTATTATTAAGATTGAAGAGTATGGTCCTTGGACGCTAAAGTTGGGAAGTGATAGAGAAGGACATCTGCAAATATTCCAAGCAAAACTGTATGGTCATTTACAAAAACTGTTCTCTGAAAGGGATGCTATTGTATATTTTAATAGGTTTGATGAGTTAATAGCTATTAGTAACGGATTATCAGTGGAGGATCATTTAGCTATCGAACGTGAAATTAGTGAGAGCTATAAGGACTTGAACATCTCGATGTCAATCGGAATGGGGGCGACCGCCTTCGAGGCAAATGTTGCAGCATATCATTCTCGTAAAAATAACAAGTTATTTGATAAAAGCAAGTTAGTATACGCAGATAATGAGATTCAATCATTATATAATAATTCAAAAGAGTTCCCTAAAGATATGTTCACTCAGATTCTACATCTTGATATAGATAATTCTACTAAGGTCAGTAACGAACAATCCCCGTATGAGATTACATCAAGGATAATGAAAATGTTTGCTAATCTTATAGAGTTATTTGTTGAACAAAAGGCCATGATTTTTTTTCTAGGAGGCGACAACTTTATGGCTATCTCTAATACAGTAACAAAAGAGAAAGCTTCAGAAATTATTGGTAAAATCCACGAAACTGAAAATATTAAATTGAACTGCGGTATGGGTATTGCACGAACCGGTAGAAAGGCAGTACAGGCTGCTACAGAAGCTTTAGATACAATCCGAAACCTAAGAGATAAAGGAATAATTAGTCCCATTTATGAAATAGATTGGATCTAGTTTTAAAGAACGTTAGTTTATTTGCAGGAGAAAATCTAGAGTATATAGAGAATGGATACATAGCTATCAAAAATGGTATAATAGAAAAGATCGGGACAGGAAAATACACAGGCAAATCAAATGAAAATACTTTCGAATGCCGAGACATTCTCGTCATTCCAGGATTTATTAATGCTCATACCCACATTGGAGATTCAATTGGTAAAGATATAGGAGTTGAGTCAACGTTTGAGTCAAGAATTCATCCAGTTCATGGTATCAAGAACAAAATCCTGAAAAGGAGCGAGAGAAAACACCTGGTCAATTTCATGAGAAGCTCTGCAATATCTATGATGAAAAAAGGGGTTGTTGCATTTGCAGATTTTAGAGAAAGTGGACTGCATGGAATTGAGCAAATTACAGAAGCAACATCAGGACTGTCGATAAAAAGTATCGTTTTAGGTAGACCTGAACATTACTATGATATTTCTCGGGATTTTGAGAAGAATTCGAAAATTCCCAAAGAGGTAACAAGATCGATCAATGGTATTCTCGATATCTGTGAGGGATTAGGTATCAGTGGAGCAAATGAAAATACAGATAATTCTCTGAATGAATATAGAAGTATTGTCCGTAAGAGATCCTTAAAAAAGAAGTATTTGTTGGGTATTCATGCTTCTGAGTCACCTGATACTGATAAAAAATCAATTGCAGTGACTGGGAAAAGCGAAGTACAAAGAGTAATTGCCAATCTATCACCAAATTTTATCGTTCATTTAACAAACGCATCAGATTTTGATATCAGACTTGTTGCCCAGAAAAAAATTGGAGTTGTTGTTTGCCCAAGAGCAAATGCGTCTTTGGGAGTAGGAATACCCAAAATCGCCAAAATGTTAAACTACGGATGTTGTGTTGCTATTGGAACAGACAACATAATGATTAATTCTCCTGACATGTTTCGGGAACTAGACTATATTTGGAAAATAACCAGAACATTAGAAAATTGTGCGATTCCTGCTAGGGAGATTCTAAAAATGGCTACCGTCAACGGTGGTAAGATTCTTGGTATAAAATCTGGTACTTTGATGGCAGGAATGTCTGCAGATATGATTTTTATCGACAAGTCTAATCTAGATATTTCAATTATGCATGACCCTCATGTTTCCATAGTTCATAGAGCAAGCGCTAATACTATCCTTAATGTAATGATAAAGGGTAAATTTGTAGACGAGGATGAATTTAGTTGTATGTAATCCTTAATGCAGCAATGTCAATAGATGGCAAGATTTCAACGCGTAGAAACGATTCATCATTTTCATCTACAAAAGATTGGAAACGTGTTCATAAATTAAGATCATCAGTTGATGGTATAGTTGTGGGAATATCCACAGTGATTGAAGACAACCCCATGTTAAATGTAAGGTATTTCTCCAGGGGAACAAGGACTCCTACAAGAATCATTATTGATTCAAAAGCTAGAATTCCAATAAACTCAAGAATAGTTAGATCATCTAAGAATATTCAAACTATCGTAGGTACTACTCATAGTGCACCTACAAGGAAAATTAAAGAGTTAAAAAAAGCTGGAGTTCAAGTTTTATTTTCTGGGAAAAAAAAGGTAAATATCAAAAACCTATTTCAACAGTTGGAAAATCTAGGCATCAAGAGAATTCTCGTAGAGGGAGGAGGGGAAATAAACTGGTCCGTTCTGAAAATAGGACTTGCCGACGAACTAATCGTTGCAATATCACCTGTAGTTGTTGGTGGAAGAGATGCAAAAACATTGGTTGAAGGTCAGGGAATTGCAAATGTCATTAATGGAATAAAGATGAGATTATCAAGAACCTTGATAAACAACAAAAATGAAATTGTATTATTCTATAAATTACGCTGAAACTTGGTCCTTTGAACTAATGTCTAACAATATTTGTTCTATCTTATAGCGTAGGGCATTCTTAACTTTCTCATTGTCTACCATGTTAAGAGAATTCTTGCAGTTTGGACACTTGAAGAAAAGTTCCATCGCATAGTCAAATTTTATCCTCGGACAATTCGTATTTCCGCAATGGTAAAATTCGGAGGATTCTTCATATTCCAACCGTTTCTGTAGCCTATCCAATATCTTCTTTTTTTGATTTTCGATAAAATTTTCTGCCTGATCCCTTTTTGCTCTCCATCGATACACAAACCAACCTTTTTTTTCATCTTTTACTCTGATCCCAGTAATTAATGCTTTACCAAACATATCGTACAACACTTTTCTTATTATATTGATTCGCATACCTGTTGCGCCAGCTATTTCCTCGTCCGTAGCATCCTCAGTATTTAACAACGCCCTTGCAACTTTATGATACTCTTCTCCTCCAATCAGATTGGCTATCTTTACAAATGGATCTTCACTTTCAGCTGAATGCATCCAAGTAATAATACGTCTTTTTTAGTTATATATTTACCGTCAATTTCAATCTCTTTTTTGTCTGCAAGATAAGTCCGCGCGGGATATTCAACTAAATTTTAAGAAATTATCGATATTGCAATAATTTGTTCATATTTAAGAAAACATAAATATATTCCAATCTCAAAGACCGTTTTATTAATAGTAATTTAAATTCAACAGCTAATTATAAAATATTTTGATTACATGGTTGGCTCTTTTATTATTCTAAGCTCTCCATTGACCATCTCTATTCCCATGATTTTCAGTACTTGTGTTGCAAGGTCATTTGTTTCTCTCTGAACAATATTTCTTGCCATTTTTACTCTGTATTGCTGTGCCCAATGTTGGCCGATTTTATACTTGCCACGAATTTGATCTGGAACTACTTTCAGAACTGAAACTTCCCTGACTGATCCCATCTCAGGGGAAAGAGGTTCATATCCTCCCTCCTTTTGATATTTTTTCATCAGTGCGTTTAATGCCATTGCTTTTTCAGTAGTATTTTCAACCAAAAACGCATTTCCTTTGATTACAACACTAACATACAATGTGTCTGCCTGTGATGCATCGGTGGGATGAAAATAATATGAGGGCAAGAAACAAACATAAGAATCAACTTCGAAGCCGACTTTTGAATTTCTTTTTATATTTTCAAGTTTTTCTCCAAATGGATGAGAGTGCATATAAATCGCGCCAACACTATTAGTACCAGTTTGAGTATCAACTGATTCAT
>DASVGC010000032.1:0-6009 GCA_036379735.1 Nitrososphaeraceae archaeon | reverse complement strand
TCCACAGTATCTTTTCCGGCCAAGTTTGAAATTGATGATTTTTTTAAATACGATTCTATTTCGGTTTCATCTGCTACTTTATCCATCCAGTAATTCTTTTTAATATCAATCGTAATATCGCCATGTTGAATCTGTTTGTCTATTAATGAAAGATCACATACATTTACCATAAGTGAATTCTGATATCTGATAGTTCTCATTGCATACTTAGACGTCATGTTTTGAGAGTTATCGTTGTTAGAGTTAGATGTCAATTGATAATTTGATATCAATATATTTACATAAGTCTTTTTGTTTAGGCAGCGTTTAGCATTACCTAATAATTTTTTAGCATAGGGATTTGATGAACCAAGATTTCTATCTCTTCGCTGATTGTATTATTATTACTAAAAATTAACACTATAATTGGACCATCAAATTAATTAGCCTCTGCTACATATTTTATTTTGTAGAAAAGATTGCCCAAGGACCTAGAATACATTAGGGATAAAAGGAATTTGGATTATAGTTCCATTTCAACCCACTATAAGAGAGTCCTCGTCGTTTGTATAGACAGAGACGACGATCTAGGCAAAAATGGAGGTGTTGAAACGCCAGTATTTGGAAGAGACCAGTGTATTAATGCAGGAACCAGGTTGGCAATTGAAGATCCGGAAGACGCCGATGCCAACGCAATATTTGGTGCAGTCAAGATATACGAGGAGCTTGTGACCAAAGGCTACGAGGCCGAAGTTTCAGTAATTACCGGGGCCTACAATAGAGGTATTGAAGCAGATGAAAAAATATCTTCAGAGTTAATTGAAGTACTGTCAAAATTCAAGGCCGAAGGGGTAGTCATTGTTTCAGATGGTGAAGACGATGAAACTGTAATTCCTCTTATTCAGGCTATGGTCCCTGTGATATCAATTCAAAGAATAATCATACGACATAGTAGAAGTGTTGAGTACTCCTATGCAGTATTTGGCAAATATGTCAAGATGCTAATGTATGATCCCAGATATTCCAAATTCTTTTTAGGAGTACCAGGAGCTCTTCTAATTGCGAGTGGGTTTGCGACCATTTTTGGGTTTACGCGAGAAGCCTTGGCCATAGTTTTGAGTATACTAGGTGTTGCATTTGTAATTAGAGCATTTGATATTGACAAATCCATAGGTTCTCTTAATAGGACTACGCCGTCAACATTCATAAGAATATTTTCAACGTTTGCAGGTATCATGATAATATTGGTGGGAATATCTAATGGTATTTCAGACATACCGGATGGAGCAATCGCAAAGGATGCCGGCGCTTCAGAAATCATTACAACCAGAGCCGTAGTAGGGGGTTTTGTCAATGGTTCTATTACCCTTATTTGGATAGGCCTAGGTACTATTTTTGGAGGGATATTCCTAAGTAACTGGTTCAAGGGAAGCATTAGAATACTTTCAGATATCTTGAGATTAGTTATACTTGGTTTGATATACATACCTGCCATTCAATTTACTTCTGTGCTGACAGAACAGACTAGTCCGTTTAATCTTATTTCATCATTACTTATCGGACTTGCTGTTACACTGATTGCCACAACATTCTTGTTTCAATACTTCAGAAACAAAAAAGGTGGCGAGCAACTGAAACATTAGTAAACTTGCATTCATAGCATTATTATATGATTTAAAATCATTTTATTGGAAGGCAAATGTACGGCTTTTTCTATCACCTACTTGCTAATAATTGGTTTTATAGATTCTATGAGCGCAAACTAGAATCACAAATAGAAAAAGATCCCCTACCTAATCATGTTGCCATTATTTTAGACGGAAATAGGAGATGGGCAAAATACAATTTTTTTGCAAGTAAGGGCGCTCATGCAATGGGTGCAGACAAGGCAGAACAGCTGCTAACATGGATTTATGATCTTAGGATCAAGATAACCACATTATACGTATTATCGATTGAAAATCTGGATCGTGATAAAAAAGAACTAGACGATATCTATAGCCTACTTGCATCAAAACTTGAAAAATTATACAATGATTCACGAATACATGAGCGGGAGATGAGAATTAAGGCCATTGGAAATATAGATGCCCTCCCTCAATCGATTAAAGATATTCTATTTAAGCTGGAAAAAGAGACCAATCAATACGATCTCACATTTCTTAATATAGCTGTTGCATACGGTGGACAGCAGGAATTAGTTGAAGCAATCCGAAAGATAGCTCATGCAGTAGAAAAGAAAGAGCTGAAAATATCTGACATTGATGAAAATTCAATCGATTCCTATCTTTATACTTCTCACCTCCCCCAACCTGATCCAGACCTTATCTTGAGAACTTCTGGCGAAAAAAGGCTGAGTGGTTTTCTCTTGTGGCAAAGCGCATATAGCGAACTGGTGTTTATGGATGTTTTTTGGCCAGAATTTAGAAAAATAGATCTTATGAGGGCAATAAGGACATTCCAAAGACGTCGTAGAAGATATGGTAAATAGGAGAATGTTGATAAGGCTATCATCTTCCATGTATTCTGTTAATGCCAGAACATGGAGATTATGATCAAAAGGAATTGAAGTGGTTTTGCAGCAGATGGTTGGATAAGAAGGAATGGCTAGATATTCATGGTTATTCACCGATTTCAGCGGAAGTCGAATTGGATGAAAAAGACAATACTGATAACAGTTAGCTCATATGGAATCTATTTGAAAGATTAACATGATTACAGAAAGTTCTGCTGGATTTATCCTAATTTCGGAAAATTTTGAAAATTCTGATCCGTCTGTGTTACTACTTCATTACAAATCAGGTCATTGGGATTTTCCAAAGGGAAATATTGAAAATAATGAGACAGAAATACAGGCCGCAACTAGGGAACTAAAAGAAGAGACAGGTATTGAAATTTTCACATTATTACCCGGATTTAGGCACATTTTGAATTATGATTATACTAGAAAATCAAAATTGATTTCAAAGCAGGTAACTTTGTTTCTTGCATCAACAAATGTAAATGAAGTAGAAATCTCACATGAACATATTGGTTATCAATGGATAGAAATAAACAAAGCACTCAAGCAATTAACATATTCAAATGCAAAGAGCGCATTAACTTCTGCAAATGAATTTTTAAAGAATTTAACATCTAACGAAAAATAGGGTGTTCAGATTCTATTCGTATTCAATAAATTTGATAGAGCTTTGCGTTGGTTCTTTGAACGTAAAATGGATCTGCCTATAATTAAGTATGTACTTCCATTGGAGATTGCCAATTTTGGGTTACCACCCTGAGTACCCACACCAGGGGAATAAATAGGAATATTGGATATTGACGAGATATATTTTAAAACCTTCAAGTGCGTAGCTCCAACCACTATTCCATCAACATTACTTTTGCTAGCATATTTTAAGAATATCTCAAAGAGGGGCAAAATCGTTCGTCGATTTGACTTTCCTTGAAAGATATTCAATCCATATCCTTCGATAACATTTTCATGACTCATGTAAACTAGGGCGATTACACCCATTCTCATTTTGTGGGCAAAATCAACCAAGGATTTTAATTGTTTTTGTCCTATTATTGGGTTTACTATTACCGAATCAAAACCCATTGAATGTAAATTTTGTAATGTTACTCGATTTGTATTATTGATATCATTTAGTTTGATATCTGCAATTGATAACAAGCCAAATGAATGAATCTTTTTATTTATGTTCTGAATTTCTTTCTTACCCAATGGTAAAATGAGGTGAAAATTTATTTTGATAGCACACAAGTTTGGATGAAGATTCTCTATCAACCTTTCAATATATCGAGTGTTATGATAACGTGTTTCTAGATCGAGTGCTAATATTATTGAACTCTTCTTATCTTCTGAAACTTGCTTAAAGCGTTCTCTATATGGAAAAGATTCACTCATCGATTTTCACTAGGGGATGTGAAGCAAGTAACTTTATGAGTTTGATGTAAATATAGCCATGCTCCTCAATGTTGTTAGTAAATACTGGGTCTTCTGATTTCAGACTGGAATACCTGATGAAAGAAAACGCAGTATAGTCTGGAATAGTGGCATAATAAAAGTAGGAGACTCCATCAGATTCAGCCATATTCAGAGCTGTACCTACAACATAATTCGACTTCTTTGTACTGTTGAACACAAAAAGAGGGAGAGGCGATTCTTCATAGATCATCTTGTAGGAAGCTATTTTTACTAGGCTTTGAAAATTGCTCAACTTAATTGGTGAATAATTCATATTCTTCCCACCCTTGGGTCTTCGCCAAAAGATGGTCGGGAACTTTTCGACAGAAATAATCGGCGAATATACTACAGATGGATTTTGTATGTTTTCTACAATTGAAACGTCTTCAATTCCGCCGTTATTTCTATAAGCCAGATATTGACCGCCACATGAATGTTTGACAAAATATATCACCGGTATGTTATTTAGAAAATCAATTTGAGTTGCCAGCAAATCATCTTTTCCCGATTTGAATGAGAATGTAAGGAGCGGTGTACGTTCAAAGGCACATACAAGTCTACCAAAATCTTGAATAGTAGAAACTTCAATGAAAAAAGGTGATTTAATTTGCAATGCTACTACGTTTTAAAATAACATTATTAAAATCATACGAATAAGGGGGCTTTTAGTCGATAGATTGTTTAGGGAATGAATATTATGACTAATTTTCTTTACGCCGATCTATGATGTCGTTTATCTCCGCTCCAGTTCCTATCAGCACAACATCTACGCCTAGTTTAGACTCAATATCTTGAATGAAATGCCTTGCATCTGGTGTTAATTTAGAGTATTCTTTTAGACCTGCACAGTCAGGAAAGACAACATCTAATTTGGTAACGGCTATTTGTGTAGCACTGTTTATAGACACTGACTTTTTTGCTAGTTCCATATTAAATGGTGAGGCTCTCCTTTGTCTCCCCGTAACACTTCCATATTCTACCCACCCTAATTTGCTTGCCTCATCAACTGTGAGTTCGTTTTCTAATGGTCCACCACCTACGCGGGTCACATAGGCTTTGAAGACCAGAATTACTTCGTCGACCTTCTTAGGTCCAATTCCAACGTCAGAACATATACCTGAAGCAGTAACATCCTTTGAAGTTACAAAAGGATAATCTCCATGATAAAGTGATAGAAAAGTTCCTTGTGTTCCTTCTATAAGAACAGAATGACTTTTATCAATTGATTCATTTACAATATCAGAAACATTCCCTAGATAGCTTTTTAGCTCATTTACCTCTTTTGCCAGCCTTAATTTTCTTAGGGCACGATCAGAATTTGCAGGACCAGTGCCTGTACCGGTTGTTCCAACAATTTTCTTTAAATGAGAATCTTCCGTATCGCGCGATATATGAGATTTATCAATAACGCCGCAATGATTGTCTATTATTACCCTTTTTCCAACATTGTATCTTTGAGATTCGTCTATCAGAACCTCTGGTGTGACAAGAACTCCTGCGCCTATCAATAGTCTTGTTTCAGGATTCAAAACAGCGCTTGGAAGCATACGGACCTTAAAAGTCTCATTATTGTAGACAAATGTGTGTCCAGCATTTGCTCCGACTCCACCTCTCACAGCTATTTTTGGATTATCCTTTAATGACAGATATGCGATAATCTTTCCTTTTCCCTCATCACCATAAAAACCACCTACTATAACTTTGCAGCTCATCTTCAATTTCAATTAAATTGCGAGTAAATATAAGGATAATCAAAATGCTCTGTAATTTGCTCATACAAAATTGTCAATCTGATAATAGTGTCAAGAATTGAGGCAGCGTGCTATAGGAGAGGGTTGGTTGCATATTTGTGATGACACAATTTTATATACTTGATTTGAGATAATGTAATTATTTAAAATGGATTATACAAAGTTGTGTAAGGACGTATTAGATCTCGATCCAAAAATTCGTTTTGCTGGTGTATGTGATGAATCTGGTGAGATCAAGTTCGGAGGTCAACGCGAAGGGTTGGCTAACTTGCTAACAGCGGAGGAAACTAAAAGGTCAAATTTACAGGC
>DASVGC010000031.1:0-4159 GCA_036379735.1 Nitrososphaeraceae archaeon | reverse complement strand
AGGATATGTTATTGATGCGAATGCGTCAAAATATATTCTAAAAAAGTTACTCTCAATCGTTAATCTGGATATTGATATGGAAGACCTGGATAAAAAAGCAAAGGACACTATAATGTTAATAAAAAGTATTGAACGCAGAATTAGCGATAAGAATACACCAAGCGATGAAGTTCAACAGATGGTTCAAAAGAAGCAACCCGAGATGGGTTATATTAGCTGATAACGGTTAAAGATCAATTGTGGAATTGAGTAAATGATACTAATTCCAAGTAGCTCGTAAAATGCTAACATGCTTGGTTATTTCTACTAATTTAATTCAGTCTTATTTCGGAGCCAAAGGATTTTTACTATCTATGCAAGGGAGATGTACCTGCTAATTTCAGAAATGTTCTAATTTCTCGCTTCTTAGTTGTATCTAATCATTATATTTTTAATTAGTGGGAAATCTAAACAAAGTTGCCTTGAGTCAATTTGACAAGTGCGTCTGCGGGCATCTAAGACTACATCATTTCCGAAAGGCAGCGAAGAATAACTTATCAGAATGCAAAAAATGTAAATGCTTGATATTTAAAATTGTTAGGTAGTTTATAGCGCTTGTAGTTTATCTTCAGCAAGTCTAACTAAATGAAATCATCACTTAGTTCGTTATGTCAAAAATGCAATTTCTAAATAAAGATTCCTAAATATTTTGTGTGACTATAAATAGTAACAACTTAATTAGAGTTTTACAAGTTTTCCATAGCGTCCTATATTTAGGCTATTTTCGCCTCTGAATGATTGAGTATATCCATTTTCAATTGACACTTCATCACCCTCGGACACCATGTTTATTTGGTCGTTCCATAATGATAATTTGATGCTCCCACTTTCATCTGAAAGCATCGCATCCGCTACTTGTGCTGTTTCACCATTTCTCAAATTCACAGTTCTAGGCTCTTTCACTGATTCAATCTTACCCTTTACGTTTATACCTCGCATTCCAGCATGTAACTGATTTATTTTAGTTTCCATCGCCATTTGTCAAATAGCACGCTTTATTCCAATAATAAAGTTTCTGTATTTTGCAAGACAGTCACTATGAATTTATGGCAACTTACCAGTAAAAGTGAAATAAGGAGTATAGACTGACAGTGTTGTTGGAGGGATAGCGAAGCATGGCCAACCGCGCAGGACTCAAGATTATTTTGCGACCATGAGGGATCCCGTCCCTTAGGGGTTCGTGGGTTCGAATCCCACTCCCTCCATTTTGTTTGCAATCAGTATTCGGAACTTTAATTAACAATTGAATATCTTTTGATTTTTGGTTTATGGCATCGACGCTTAGGGATTATGATATTATAGTAGCTGGTGGAGGTCTTGCTGGCATGATAGTTGCGAGTTCTGCCGCTTTTTATTCCAAACAGTCCCTCAAAATCCTAGTTGTTGATAGGAATCCATCACCACAGCTAGGTAAGAAGACAATTTCTGGATGGGTGTGTGGAGATGCTGTTGGAAAGAACAGTGTTGATTATATGACATCAAGGATTGGAATAAAGTGGCAAAATCCAGAAATCGAACATCCGGTTAAGGGGGTAATTGCATTCTCTCCAGATCATGAAACATCAATATCGTTTGATGGCGAGGGCTATATTCTGAATAGGAAGGTCCTCCCACAGAAGCAGCAAAACGATGCCCTAAATGTAGGCATTGAAATCAAATACAATTTAGCCTTAAGAAATGTGATGACAGAGAACAACAGCGTAATAGGTATAGAAGGTGAGGATCTGCAGACAAAATCGGCCTTCAAGAAAACATGCAAAGTGGTAGTTGACTGCACAGGGGTAACTTCTGTCCTTCGTACCAATCTTCCAATTACAACACACATTCAAAGGAAGATCAACCGAGATGATCTGGAAGCAACTGGTAGATATATTTACAATTTTGAAAATCAAGCCGAAGATAACACTTACTTTGATCCTGATTACTGTCTCATTCATCTCGATCAGAACATTGCTCCTGGTGGATATGCGTGGGTGTTTCCCAAAGGGAAAAATAAGGTCAACATTGGCCTTGGAGTTCAACAAAAAGCAATGGAACAACATAATAAAAAACAGGGTGAACGTAAGGATTTGAAGACAAAGATTGATGACTATGTCACTCTGAATCCAGTCATAAAAAATCCACAGATAGCAGACGGTGAGTCTGATGATGGTAACAGTTGGGGCACATGGCAGGTTTCAGTGAGACGTCAAAATGATTGTCTTGTAGCAAATGGATATATCCTTGTAGGGGATTCAGCATGGATGCCAAAGCCTCTTGATGCAGGAGGAATTGGACCGGCTATTATAGCGGCGACTATCGCAGGAAAAGACGTAGTCGAATCAATTCAAAGCAATGATTATTCCGAGGAATCTCTCTGGAAGTACAATTTGGATTTTGTAGAAGCGTATGGATACAAAACAGCTGGTCTCGAGGTATTTAGGAGATTGCTCCAAAAATTGTCAAATGATCAAATTAATTATGGAATGAAGCATTTTCTCTCAAAGTTAGATGTTGATAATATTACAAATGGCGAGCATCCCGAATTTGGCATGTTAGACAAGCTGAACATGTTTGTTCATGGAGCCCTGAATAAGAGACTCGCAGAAGATCTAAAACACACCGCAGAAGTGAACAAGAGATTGGTTAATCATTACCACAATTATCCTTCGAATCCAAAAGACTTTCCTGAATGGGGGAAAAGTTTGAACAAAACCATGTCTGATGCATTCGTTAAGATGGGATGCGCGTAATCGTTACTCAAACTTAGAATTCTCGGACGAGGAAATTTTTTTTCCGAACTGCTGTATTATCTCGATCATTTTTGTTCTTCTTTGCTCTTCGGTGATTATTGCTCTTACATTTTCAATTAGAATTCTTGATACATCCAATTTCTTCCTTAAACCGGGCATCAAATTATCATATACTGCCAGGGGATAAATAATGCCATAAATTTTATCCATTAACTCGAATAAAATATTCACATTAGTAGTACCCTCGGCCCTAATTTTGTCTATTATCATACGTTTAATTTCTCCAATACAATCCAACAGTCCCATAACATACGAAATGTCAGATACTTCAAGTGATTTCATGCTAGGAATAACAGAATCTTCTGCAATAGAAAACAAACAATATGCCTCGACGAATTCTTGCTCCGCAATGTACAGGTATTTTTGAAGATCATCCTTGCCTAATTCCTTAAATTGCTGCAATAATTTCTTGGCTTTTTCAATATATTCCATTGATTCTTCTTTCTTGTGGGAATGCAAAGAGACTATAGCCTTGCTGCAAAGGATTGTGGCGTCCCGGGTTCCCTTTATGATAGCGTTTCTTCGCTCCTCAATGTCTTTAAATTTTGTATTGATTTTCTCTACGTCAGATTGAACATTTGATATCATCATAAAACATGGTTTTCCAATATACTTATTAATTATTTGAATTCTCAAGAATAATCCGTATAATTTTTAAAGACATGTTTGTTCAAAAGTTTCATTCTTTCTGCATTATATACTAGTGAGTGGAATGCAAAATATCTTGGGGTATCAGACTCAGACTTACGATACGCTTGAAAATGCTAACAAGAGAAAAATGCAGTATGAATTAGAACATGTTTACACCAGACTAAATAGGATTAGAAGAAGTAGAGGATATAGTTTTGAGCATGTTCTTGTGCAAAAATTAAACGGCAATGTCTGGAACGCGAGACGCTTAGGTGGGTCTAGCGCCAACTTACCCGATATTATCGCTGTTAACAATAAGGAATCAATATTCCTGTCCATAGAAGCAAAATCCGGTACTTCTGATAGTCTGTATGTTCCATCAGATCAAATCCAAAGATGTTTTCAAATAAGAGATATGTTCCAGGTATACAAGACGGCCCATGTCATCTTGGCCTTCAAATTCATGCAAAAAAAGAGAGTTAGAGAGGAAGGAAAGACAGTTTATACTCACAGAAAATTACAAGAGTACTATAAAGTAGCAGATAGATATTCGAAAATTAAAGAATTGCCGATCATTAAATGTACATATGATGGCAGTACATTTGAAATAAGAAATAACCAGACAAAGAAATGTTATCTAAAGGACTATGTCATGCCTTTTTGAAAATTTCGGATAATTAGCTCATAATTTTTATTTC
>DASVGC010000030.1:0-3022 GCA_036379735.1 Nitrososphaeraceae archaeon | reverse complement strand
TCTTTTTCCCCAAGTCCAACTTGAAACTATAAACACTATTCTAATCTGGCAAATTACTGTAATTTCGGCCCGGTACTAATTCAGGAAGACCTGGTTTTGAAGCAGCTAAGTTCTACTCTACATAGTTGAACTGATAGCTTACCTAGGTACAAGAAAAGATTAATTATGTGAACTTGAGTTCACGTAGTAAAGAATGTCTGATTGGGATCTTATAACTCCAGGGATAGGACTTACATCCTTAGGTATTGTTGGTGTAGGTATTTCACTTTCAGGGATTGCCCATACTTTTACTGAAGGAATGCATGCCGTAAGTATCCTCACCATGTTTATTGGATTAATATTTCTAGCCGCTGGAATCTTCAAGGATGGATTTCCAACTTCAGGGAAAGCAAAATCTGCGACATTCATTACTTTGGGTTTCCTCGTTACCTTTGGTCTGGCTGCTGCAATAACAGTTAGTACTAGAATACCAAGTATCACCGCATATATTGGATTGATGCTCATTATTGCAATACCCGCTACTGTTCTCACGGTTGCATCATACAAGAGGACGCCTTACTTCAAGGCTATAACAGTAATCTTCGTAATGGCGGCAGTAGTCGGTGCATCTACATTTTATGTATTTGGATTGGTTACACCAAAGGCCGAACAAGAAAATATCGAAAATGCCGAGGCCGCCCAAAATCAAACAACTCCTGCCAGAAATATCACAAACACAGTGAAAAGTAATATCCTTCCGGGTTCATCAGCACCGGGAAATCCCAGCTTTGAACCTGCTAATGTGACAGTTCCAAAAGATGGTGGAATAGAATGGATAAACAACGATAATGTTCCCCATACGATAACAAGTATAATTGACGATGGAAAAACATTTGATTCAAAGACTATTATGCCAAATGCAACATTCATTCTTGATGCTATGAACCTCAAGGAATCTCAGTACGGTTATTTCTGTACATTGCATCCTCACATGAAGGGAAACATAATAGTAGGATAGATTTGTTCTAATATTACTTTACAAAAACCTGCATGCCAGCCATAGTTTAAACAATGTAGCAGATCTTAAGCAAATATAAGATCGGAGTTACTAAATAGTAATGCGGAGATTTGAATGATTGTCTGATATAGCATTACTAATTACAGAAACTCAAATGGATGAATTAGCACGTTTCACTAAAGAGGATTTTCCCCATGAATCATGCTCTTTACTCTTGGGAAATATTGTCGATAACAAATACCACGTGAAGGTTCTAAAAAGAATGGAAAATGTGGAGCATTCAGAAATTTCATTTAATATTGATCCTGATGAACTAATTAAGGTGTACCAATGGGCGTCTGATAATGGTTTGAATGTCATTGGTATCTTTCATTCACACCTAGTTGGGACGAATCCATCTAGTACTGATTTAACTTTCATGAAGATAAACCCCGTCATATGGCTCATATACGAGGTATCAACATCGACATACAAAGCTTTCTTGTTAATACAAGACTCACCGCAAGAGATAAGGGTGGAGATATCTAAGGACTAAGTCTTTCAGTGTCTCTAGGATAGAGAACAACTTCTCTTATGTTGGCAGACTTAGTAAGGACCATCATGAACCTGTCAAAACCAAGACCACATCCAGAATGGGGAGGCATACCCCATTCAAATGTTTGTAAATGATCTGAGAAGCTATTAGGGTTAAGTCCTTTTTCTTGTAACTTGTTTTTTAGTTTTACAGAATCGTGCTCTCTAGTTCCTCCAGAAACAATTTCAAGATATCCATATTGCAGATCAAATGATTTTGAGATCTCAGGTTTTTCTTCATGTTCATGTATGTAAAACGGTTTTAGTTTCGTGGGCCAATCAACAATGAAGTAGAAACTTGGATATATTTCGCCGAGTTTTCTGAGAGCTGGATCGGAAAGATCTTCACCGAATTCGATTGTTTCACCTAATCCTTTCAAGTCCTCCAAGCACTTTTCATATGTAATTCTGGGTATTTTACTAACCATAATGTCCTTATTGTCGCCAAAATACTTCATTTCGTTATTGTAATTAGTAATTAGATCCCTTATTGTTGACACAACCAAATCCTCAATGATATCCATAACATCTGTATATTCTAAAAACGCAGCCTCCAGATCAACGCTTACAAATTCTGAAAGATGTCTAACAGTATGCGATGGCTCAGCTCTGAAATAAGATGAAATTTCAAATACTCTTTCAAGTCCCAAAGTTAATTGTTCCTTGTAAAGTTGTGGACTCTGAGCTAAGAACGCCTTTTTTGAAAAATATTCGAATCCAAAAAGATCTGCGCCACCTTCAGTTGCGCTTCCAATTATTTTTGGAGTGTTAACCTCAACAAACATTTTCGAGAACAAATATTTACGAATCAAGTAAAGTGCATTAGATCTGGTTCTGAAAATATTTGAAATTCTAAAGTTTCTTAAATCAAGTGCTCTCGAATCTAGTCTCTTATCTAATGATGAACTTACTCTTCCTGTTGGATCTATAGGAAGAGGGCTAGCTGCCTTTGATAAAACCGTGATTTTTTCTACTTTGACCTCAACTTGAAAGTTTTCTGCTCTGGTATCTTGAATAATCCCATTTATCATGATAACACTTTGCCTGGGTATTTCTCTGAGGTTAGAAAGTAGATTGCCAGTGACCACACCTTGAAAGCTTCCAGTCATGTCTCTAACACTGATAAATCCAATTTTTCCCATATCCCTGAAATCTTCAATCCAACCTACAAACGTCAGATTTTGGCCAATGTTGTTTTTGTCTATTGATGATGCAAATGTTCTTTTCATAGTAACATTACTATTCATTCTTTTACTTTCCTGCAATCTCTACAACAAGTTCTACGTTTCTAACTGCATTGACAATTTTTTTTATTTTCTCAATTATGTTAAAGAATTTTTCATAGTCTTTACTTTCGATAGTAACTTGTGTAACCTGATTCCCATCTGGTAACCAAATCATGTTTGTTTTCAAAATCCTAATTGGAAAGAAAAGATTTTCAAGAAATCTTCT
>DASVGC010000029.1:0-7417 GCA_036379735.1 Nitrososphaeraceae archaeon | reverse complement strand
CTCCTTTAGAATAATTTGTTTTCCGCTAACATTATTTACTGTAAGTAATCTCGATTCTACCAGGTAGCATCCTTCAATGAGATCCAAGATAAGGGGCGTTTCAAAATCGATTCCTTTTGGTTTATAGATCCCGAGGGGTTTTCCGTAATATCCAAGAGAAAATATTGATCTGGAATCATCAATGTCCCAGATGATTATTCTGCTCTCTACGAGAGTACCAGAAAAAGGACCCATCACATACTCAGAGCAAGTATTGTGAGAGAATCCGATGCGGCCTGACATTTGTCTGCCATTCCCTCGATTCCTTCTACTGCGTCTTTGACTAAAAGAAGATCCTTTGTATTTGGAATTTCATTTAGTGCCTTTATTACCACTTTTCTGTAAGAATTGTCTATCTTTCTTTCAATATTCTGCACTTCTTGCGCAAGTTCTATCGTACTAGATGGATTGATGCTTAGTGCTCGTGCCATTTCATTCAACTTGAAAATTGCTTCTACAACCATATTGATTAGTTCACTTATGTCCTCATCGAATTTGCCTTTCTTTAGAGTGGAAATCTTGATATTCGAAAGTCGAAATGCTATGCCTGTAATATATCCAGCTATATCATCAATAATATAGGCTGTTCTAAGAACATCTTCTCTATATACCATTAGACTTCCTGTATCAGAGATTTCCCTGGTCATCTTTCTTCTGAGATTCTCTACCTCTTCTCCAGCATTTTTCATCCTATCAAGCGACAGCTCAGTCTCTTTATTTACACCCTTTATTAGAGAATCAGTTAATGAGGACAAATCTCGGGCCGCATTTAAAATGTGAGTAATCTCATCATGCAAAACGGCTAATGTCTTCCTTTTAGCCTGTACTTCTAACTCCCCGTTGTACATATACTGATTAGAAACGTTCAGACATTTTTAATCCTTTTCAAATCTTTCAAACAATAATTTCGAGTAAAGACTAGTACTGCGATAATATATTAGTGAACAAAAATACTGGAGTATTCCAGTGGTTCTAACTTGTTCTGTTAGCCCAGGTCACAACAGTAAATGTACTGACTGCAGATCCGATCATTCCGGCTATTAGTGCCCCTATTACAGCTTGATCAATAAATTTCGGCATTGACGTAGTAAACCAGTCTGCAATTCCGGGAAGTGAAAGGTAACCTGCGAAACCAACTCCAAAGCCTATCAACCAGAATATAAAAACTGCAAATCCTCTAGACAGATTATTTCATCTCCATGCAGTTTATTTTTATTAATGCAATGAACCTTTGGTAATTCATGAGCAAATTCTGTAGAAAATGTATTAAATTGTGAATGTCAAAAAATGTGCATTCTGTGCATCATTGATTTAGTACAAGTAGTGAATAGCTGAAAAATTGAGAACATGTTTAACAGGCGAAATAGAAAAAATGAAACTAATTTCAGACAGACTTAAACAGGTTCAAACTTATTTAACCGGATATTTTAGATACTAGAGTAATTGAGACTGATATTGTTAGGCTTTGGAGTTGTTGGTCAGAGCTTTGCCAAATTACTATTATCACATTCGACAGATCTGTATAATGACTATGGCATAAAACCCAAAGTCGTAGCATGTGCAGACAATGGGGGCGTTATTACCTGTGACCAAGGCCTAGATTTGGACAGACTCTTAAATGTAAAAAAGAAAAAGAATTCTGTAGTACAATATGGAACTACGGGAAATCCTCCAGAGATATTAGATGTAATTGAGAACATGGACGCAGAAGTTGTCATCGAGCTAACTCCAACTAACATTATTGACGGCGAACCCGGAAAAAATCACATTATTTCAGCAATGAAGTCCGGCAAAAACGTCATTACAGTAAACAAGGGTCCGCTTGCACTGGAATTTCCCTCACTGATAGAACTTGCAGATTATAATAGAATTGCCTTTAAATTTAGTGGAACTGTAGGAGGAGGAACGCCTATTTTGGAATTTGCAAAAAGGTGCTTGAATGGTGACAGAATAATCTCATTTGAGGGAATCCTTAATGGTACAACAAACTATATTCTGAGCAAGATGTATGAAGGCCTAAATTTTTCCGAAGCCCTTCGAGATGCTTCCGATAAAGGTTATGCCGAAAAAGACCCCACACTTGATATCGACGGTTTTGATGCAGTCGCAAAATTGGTGATTGCATCAAATTTCGTAATGAATATGAAATCAACTATGAAGGATGTCCGAAGAGTAGGTATCAGAGATGTAAAAGCCTCACAAGTTGTAAATGAAAGAAAAAAAGGTAATGCCATGAAGCTAATTGCAAGCTGTGATGGAAAAAATTTGGTAGTAGAACCAAAGCCAATCTCTATGAAAGATCCAATATGTGTGGATGGTATCCTTAATGCTATTACTTTTACATGTCAACACTCCGGCCAACAAACAATAATCGGTAAGGGTGCAGGAGGTCTAGAAACTGCAAGTGCAATAATGAGGGATTTGATTGACATTAGGAGCATTATACGCTCGTAATTAAGGTCATGATATTTGACTCTATATTCTTAAAATTAACCTTGATACTGACATTTGGTAAAATATGAATCCATGTGTGTTGAGGTACTGATTAAGATTTCCTCAGATGGTTTGTAATTTATCTAATACTGAATTGATCATGAGAAGATCTTCTGCCAAGAATCTTCTCTTTTGTAAAAGTCTATATTTCATAATTCTTCTATAGCTAGGTGTGTATTTTTTGTGTAGCTTATCTATGTTCCACTCCAGAAGGTCTCTGACGAATTCTCTTTCTTTCACACGTAAAGAGGATGGCATAATTTATTCCATAGTTAAGAATAAAGCACCTTATTACGGTTATCACGGATAATAAGTCTGCATTTTATGAATGTGTGATCATAGCCTAGGAGTATGCTATAATTTGAAATTTCTAGAAAGATAATACCAACCATTAGTACCAAATTTACCTTCCAATTCTTGTCCAAGTTTTTCTGTGCAATTTGGTATTTGTTAGTGATAAGTTAATTAATCTTGATCTCTTAAAATATGCCATGAGTAAAGACAATGATTCATTCAGTAAACTTATTAAAGAAAATATTGAAATGGCATCAAATCAAATCAAACACAACGTAGAGATGGCATCAAATCAAATCAAACACAACGTGGAAATGGGAACAGCAATGACTAATTCCTTCATTAAAATGAGTGGAATGCTCAGCAAGGAGACAACCTCGGCATTTGAAAATGCAAGGAAAGAAATGATGGCTTCTGCCGAAAGGATGAGGAACGAAATGATGGCTTCTGCAGAGAAAATGAAAGATAATTTCAATACAGAAAAGAGAAAATCATAAACATTTCGTAGCCCTGAATTTACAAACTATAAAAATGTTTCATGCGCGTATGCAAAATAATTCCCGAAATCAAGTCATAGTTAGAAGTAAATTCTAGAATTTGAAAAAATTAAATTATGTAATGTTAATCTATGAATAATATTGACTCAGGTTGTAACAAGTGATGTAAAGCGATTACGCTTGGACTTTATAAATGTGAGAAAAATTACTTCAGATATTTTCCAACCTATCTCGACAGAAGATGCAGTAATGCAGTCTGATTCGTTTGGAAGTACCCCAAATTGGCATATAGCTCACGTCACTTGGTTTTTTCAAAAAATTCTAGAAAAATACAGGCAGAACATAGGGACTAATTCAATAAATACAGATTATCTCAACTCATATTATCAACGCTACAGCAAAATCTTGCCAAAATCAGATAGAGGAAAATTCCCACGACCAAAAGTTTCTGAGACGCTAAAATACAGGGCCTTGATTGAAGATTTGTTTCTAAATTTTCTGGACAATATAGAAAGAAATAGCTCGATGACGCGTACTTTGGTATATGATATAGAACTGGCTAATCAGCATGAAATGCAACACCAAGAACTACTAGTCTATGATCTCCAACATTACTTCCAAAAATTTGAAGATCCACTTGATAATTATGAACCCAAATTCATGAAGAGTACCAATTTGAGTAAAGAAATTGATATTGAACCTGGTATGGTTAAGATACCTGGAGGATTGTACGAACTTGGATTTTCGGGAAGTGATTTTTGTTACGACAACGAAATCCCAGAGCATAAAACGTATCTGAATTCATTTGAAATTGACAAATATCCGGTGACAAATAAAGAATACCTGCAGTTCATAGATGCAGGGGGATATGATGACTATAAGTTTTGGTTGTCTGATGGTTGGGATCTTGTGAGGGAAAAACAATGGAACTCTCCGTTATATTGGCAAAAGATCGATGGAGAATGGTACAAAAAGGATTTTAGAGGTCTAAACAAACTCGAGCCAAATGAGCCTGTTACAAACGTGAGTTACTATGAAGCAGATGCATATTCTAAATGGGCAGAAAAGAGGTTACCTACTGAGGCAGAATGGGAAAAAGCAGCGAGCTGGGATGATGATCAGAAGAAAAAGCGACTATATCCATGGGGTGATAAATTTCCATCTGACATTACTTCAAATTTGTTAGAATCGTGGAAATGGGCACCTTCACCAATCGGGTCATATCCAGAAGGTAGGAGTCATTACGGATGTTACCAAATGTTAGGAGATGTTTGGGAATGGACATCATCTGAATACACTCTATATCCTGGATTTAGATCTAAATTTTCAGAGTATACAGACAAGTGGGCCATTAACCAGAAAGTATTGCGTGGGGGATCCTTCGCAACACCAAGATCTCAAATTCGAAACAGCTATAGAAATTATTTCAAACCACACGAAAGAATCCCATTTTCAGGCTTTCGTTGTGTTAGGGATCTTTTTTAACAGTAATAAACTATACTGCTCGTTGGTATCGGCAAAATTCTTAACTATTTGAAGTCCGGAAATTCTTGCTAATTTATTAAACCTACCTATTGAATATTTGTAGGAATTTTCTGTATGTATGGATTCACCTTTTCTAAAATGGAATTTTTTCCCAATTGCTCCTATGCTAACATAGTGGTCAGTCTTTGATATCAAGTGCATCTCGATCCTGTGTTTATTAGCATTGTAGAATGACTTGTGTTCAAAATTTGATAAATTAAATTCCCCATCGAGTTCTTCATTAATCCTTGAAAGAACGTTAAGATTAAATTTTGCAGTTACTCCATTCTTATCATTATAGGCCTTGTCCAAAATTGATTTGTCTTTTTCTAAATCGATTCCAATTAATAGTAAATCATTCTTTTTGACATATCTCACTATAGAGCGTAAAAAGGTCAAAGCTTCTATTGGATCGAAATTTCCAATACTTGATCCCAAAAAAATTATGAACTTCTTCTTTGGAATGTTTTTTTTGAATTTTACAAATTCATTTATCTTGACAAGCCCTGTGATATAGTCTGAGCAAACACCGTAAATCTCCAGATTAGTATATTCCCTAAATAAATTTGTAATCGATTTTCTCAGCATCTTCAATGACACATCGATAGGAAAATAGGAAACCTTGTTTAACCTTGTAAGCATTGGTCCTAATAAAATTCTAGTTTTTGAAGAATTCCCATTTCCCAGTTCCACAAGACTGATTTCTTCATCTCCAATTATTTTTAAAATCTTGTCTATGGAATTTTTCAAAATTTGAGATTCAATGCGATTAAGATAGTATTCAGGTTGTTCGCATATTTCTTCAAAAAGTTTGGATCCTTTTTTATCATAAAAAAATTTAGGAGAAATATGTTTTTGCTTGTCTGCTAATCCTTTTTCGACGTCTTCTGCAAATTCGTTATTTACTATGAATCTTTCATTATTATGTATCAGCAATTATGAAACATGCCTCTCAAAACAAAAGAATCATAATATTGGCATTCATATAATTCAATTTCTCGATTTAGTTAAACTTGCTAAATGCTCCAACCCTGATTTCAGCTCATTTCCATATTCAGCACTTTCAATTGTAGGCTCAAAAGTAATGTAATTTGAATATCCTGCTATTCTGAGCGCCCGTACTACCGCATCAAAATCTATGTGTGCAAATCCGGGCATTTTCCTATTATTGTCAGATACATGAACGTGTTTCAATACGCTGCCTGAGGCAACAATCGTCTCATAAATAGAGTCCTCTTCTATATTCATATGAAAAGTATCTAACATTATTCCTAAATTTTCATGGTTTACTTGATTTACAATATAGTTTGCATCTTCAAAATTAGTGCAAACAGGAGTGCTGTATCGATTCAATGGTTCAATGACAAGTTTGACGTCGTATTCATTCGCATACTTTGCCAAGTCACGTAATGGATTTACAAGAGAAGAAATTAATTTCCTTTTAATATCTTGTGGTAAATATTTGTGATTGCCATCTGATATTAGAGGTTTATCACTAAACAAACAAATATTGAATGTGCTACCTCCCAGCTCATGACAAAGAGTAACGCATTTTTTTACATAATTCTGGGCGACAAAAAGTGAGTTGCTATCTGTGGTAATCAAGTTTCGTGAATTGTAATTGGTACTGCTCATGCCCCACATGCCTGTTATTCCCGACACATCAATTGAAAGGGAGTTAATTTGATCTTTCAGGTTACTTACATCAATTAACTCCGGTTCGCCATATACCTCTACAGCATCAAACCCGTGATTTTTCAAATTTTCGAGAGTCGTCTGTATTGGTTCGAGATTTTTAAAAGATGATAAAGTAATAGAATATTTCCAAGACATATGCATCAATATTTTATGATATCAAGTTCTTAAGATATCGGCCAATAGTAACTATACTCAAATCACCACCATCTCCAGTTCCACCTATATTTCTGATGTTCGATACAAATACCGGATTAGCTGTTTGTCCTCTTGTAGGTAATCTTCCATGCGAACCCTTGACCAATTTACCATTTAACGGGATGGATTTTGTAGCAGGGTCAAAGAATAGTTCCACCGGATCATATCCTGGTTTTCTATGAATATCAACCTTCCTTGAAAAACTTGGAGCCTTAAGTTGATCAAACCACCAATAGTAACTAAACCATTTGTCTTTATTTGAAACCGCAATCATGTCACCGCTGCGCGGATGATTAATTCTAAATTGTTGTTTCAGGTTATTATCAAGTATCATATCAATACCTTTTATTCCTTCTAGGATTTTTCTTGTTTGATTGAAATAATTTTCATTAACATAGATATGTGCTACTTGATGGTCCACCATCGCAAATGCTTTACTGTATTCAAGATCTAAATACTCTATGCCCTCAATTTCTCTAACAGCAACAAGATCATTTTCTCTGAATATGGAATTTAATGGAATGTCGGAATCAACATCTGTGAATCCGTATTCTGAAAATATGATGAATTGTGTGTCTTCTAACATTCCTAAACTAGATACCTTCTTCACTAGTTTACCAACCAACTCATCAACAAATCTCAGGTCATCATTTAGATTCTTGTATGATGTTCCATTC
>DASVGC010000028.1:0-3331 GCA_036379735.1 Nitrososphaeraceae archaeon | reverse complement strand
TATAACACCCGATTTTCTAAAAATTCTTCATAGCAACCAGATATAGATTGTGGATATAAGAGGAGATGTCCTGTTCTGTTTTGCTATCAAACTCGTTCCATTCCACTTTTATTCCGTTCCAACCTCGTGTATGCCATTTCCCGATTGGCAATTGTTGATGAATAATATTTTCACTGAAAGGGTAGGGGTTAACGTATAGATAGGGAGATTCATAGCTATCATCTCCAGGCGAGACACCAACTCCAATTTGACCGTTGTTCTTAATTATGAAAGATTCCACAGAGAAATCAAAACCATCTGGCCACAAGTGGACTTGAGTGAAATTATTCCTCAACTTCATTCTGAACAATTCAAGACTCTGATTAACTCTTTTTGCGAATGGAATGTATCCAACTAGATTTTCCTGATGTAGAGTAAATGAAGGCACTTTTGGCATATTAAGTCCATACTTAGTAACAATCGATTCCAATTTTTTATGAAATCCATCAGAAGTCAAGTCAACAAAGTGTCCCGTTTCATTATGGAAATACAGAAGCTCTCCTGTAAGTAAATGAATTTTTACTTCTGTCTTGTTGTTTAGTAAACCAGTTGTTATTTCAGCATTTTGAAAAAATAATGAATCATGACCATAATGTGGTAACTCTTCTATCAATTGTGACTTTAGCTGAGAAATTATTTTGCATACTTCACGCAAACCAGAAATTCTCTCTAGGAAATGAGGATTATTCACATTTTCTATAAGTAAATATATATTAAAAACTATTGTCTCAGGATAATCGATTCACAATTTGAGACAGTTGCGAATTCTACTTAATCAGAGTTTAACTTGAGACTGAAAGCTAAAAATAGATTGGGATGAATTTGCCCATGGACAATACTGTAAACTTCTTCTATCGGGGCACTCCTGTTCAGTGCTAAGACAAGGTTATCTATGCCCTGCCCTAATTCCCTAATTGCATTAATCTTCATCTCAGTCGGTATAGGCATCAATCCAGTGGAATTCTCCAATTTGGCATCCTGTAAATAATTAGAAAAAAGTATTTTCAATGATTTGGCGAGTTCTAGAGATGTTTCATAATTGACCAAGTTTTTGACCACATTATTTCCTTGAGTTACTTCTATACTTGTAGATAGATCATGAGACATTGATGTCATATTCTCCATCTCCTGGTGAGAGGCACCATCATTCATGTTAATAGGGTAAGTTTCGTTCATTTTCAGAATCATATCAATACTCATGTTTAGCAAACCAGCAGCCATCTTAGGTCCTAGTCCATTTGATAGTCCATATTCTCGCAGAGATTCATCGGCCAAATTCGCAGAAACAAGCGCCTTGGTAGTCAAATTGAAGACCGAAAATAGGATGTGGTAATGATTCGAAAAATTTGAATCGGATATATCCTCTGTTAGGGAGTCAAGCTGATTGTACAAGTCGTCTGCCCTTTGTGAATGAATTAGTAATGATGATTCGTTTCCGTATTGATTTTCTGATGCTAGACTCTTTTCAATTTCAAATTGTTTTATTAATGTATACAATATCGAATTGTCATTTTGGGCAAAATTGTGGGCATATAAAAAATTATTGCTCGATAGAGTCAACACAACTACCAGAAGAAAAAAATGTCCTATGGGATGTAACTTCAAATTAAGGTAACTATGAGTGTTACCAAATAAAAAATATGCGAAGATCATTTTAGTATTTAATAAGAACATGGAAATCTTTATACGCTAATTAAACTCAGACCAAATAATGTTATGATATCTAAAACCTCTTTAACTGAAGCTCGATATAGAAAAAGCTTACACTCAATTGTATGGGATTAATGATATAAGTCTGGAGTAATCTTTTTAGAACCAATAAGCGTACAATTTATTGATTAATTATGGATTCAAATACTTCTGTATCTATTAATCACATTGCAATTAGTGTTCCTGATTTAGAGAAGGCAATCAATTGGTATCAAGAAGTGATGGGATTTACAATAGTACGAGGCCCCGCTGAATTGACTTCTGATGATATTCAAGTAGGTAAAGCTCTTAAGAATATTTTTGGGTCTCAATTTAAGAGTTTGAGAATCGTATGGATGTCTTCAGCAAACAATGTTGGAATTGAGTTATTCCAGTTTATACAACCTCAACAGCTCCCGCAAAAGAAACAAGTCGAATACTGGGAAGGTGGAGTCATACATATTGCCATCACTGAAAGAAACATTGAGGATTTACTGTTAAAGGTAACTACGACTGGGGGAAAACAGATTAGTGATATTTGGGAACTAGATCCAATAAAACATCACAAGTTGGCTTTCTGTTCCGATCCATTTGGAAACGTGATTGAAATTTATTCCCATAGCTTTGAGCAATTCCACGCTAATCGATAAATTGTTTAATGAATTTGTTACTGTACTGAGAGCTACTTGTAATTCCAAATGACTGCTTTCATTTACATTTTCCCAAATGACCAATGAAAATCAATTATCACAACTGACCACAGTCCAACAACACCAATTCCTGAGATCAGCAGCTACCAACTTCACGCAGTAAAATACTATTCATTACAATCCTAAAGAACTTTTGCATTTAGCGCATCTCTGTAATTTAATCTTCAATAATTGGATGAGGAATGGACCGGAGGAAATAAAATTCTTCTAAAATTACTCACTAAAATGGGTAAAATAAATTTCTCAAAATTCAATCAAGCCATCCAGAGATCGTGATTATTATTCTTTCTTCGACCATTTATCGCCTTGCTTCTTGTATTTCTGTTTAACCACTGCCCAGGCCACTTTATGGGCGACTACTTCAGCGCTTTGTTTCCTACCTCCTCTTCTTTTTGTTGGATCTTGGTATTGTTTTACAGCACTATCATGGGTCTTTCTGAAAATATGTTGAGCATGTAAAGGTAAAGAATCAATCTGTTTTTTGGTTCTAACTGATAGTCGCTTATTTTGAGATCCCTTTTTACTCGAGTATTGTTTTTTAGGCATTCTCTAATTGTATTGATCGACATAATCCTATATATCTGGAATAAACGGTTTGCATGCCATGTTTATTGCAAAAGCGAAGACAGCCCTGATGCAAACATTTCTTATTGCCTATCTAACTGGTATTCTATGGTTAAGAAGAAATCCCCTTTCTTTAGTTTTCTCTGCGATAAGTCCTTTTTCTCTGTTATTTATTCTCTTTATCATTAGTGATGGTAAGTACTTGCCACTTTCTATCACTGGCAGCTTGGTAATGGCTTTAGTTGGGTATGGCCTTTCACTCGGTCAGGATATCTCTTTTTACAAAAATGAATACAAGATTCAGGATCTTTTTGTCGCGTCACCAGTAT
>DASVGC010000027.1:0-4844 GCA_036379735.1 Nitrososphaeraceae archaeon | reverse complement strand
TTCCTTTGCAATGCTAGATGCTTTAATGATTTTTCTTGATTCATCTCCAACGAATACAATGACTTTTATGCGCTCGTGATCCTGAACAAGGGCAACATATACTAAGAAAGGATCGATATTGACACTCTTTTCCCCCAATGCAATATAATATTCGTCCCCCATTAGATTATCGAAAGTGCCATAAACCTTTAATGCTGATTTAGTTCTAGTCGCCTGTTGGGTAACTATTGCGGCCATATTGTCTGAAAATCTGTTAATAAGTACTCTAAATTTTCTTTTCATCTGGTCATTTTCTGATGTTACTTTATCAAATGATTCAATCAGCTTCTCTCTACTTGATCCTAGAGATTGAGCAATATGTAGCAATTGAGAGTCCTGAGACTGCACATATTGCAAGGCCTTATTCCCAGAAACAAACTCAAGTCTTACTACACCGTCTTGAATCCTCTCAGTTTTTAGAATTTTTATAAGACCAATTTCGCCTGTCTTATTTACATGAGTCCCACCACAAGCTTCGACATCCCATCCTTGTATGTTTACTATCCTCACATGATTTGAGGGGACTGCTCCTCCTTGATAAATCCTGAATGTATATTTCTCTTCAGCGTTTGACCTTTCAAATACATTGATGTTAATTGCTAAATTTCTTTGTACAACTTCATTGGCAGTATTTTCTATTTGCTTGATTTCTTGTTTGGTAAGAGCTGAATGATGAGTAATGTCCAACCTTGCATAATTTTCATCCTTGAAGGCAGAATTCTGCCATATCCAAGAACCAAGATTGTTTCTTGCAGCTGAATTCAATATGTGTGTTGCACTATGATTTTTGGTTATAGCTTGTCTTCTTACATTGTCAACAATTCCGTGAACTATTTTATTGTCTTGAAGATCCTTGGATGGAGCTTGTATCTTATGTAAGACTAGATTGTCCTGTTTTATGACATCTATTACTTTGATCCCTTCAATAGTACCGAAATCAGGCTCCTGTCCACCTCCTCTGGGGTAAAATGCCGTTTTATCTAAAATCAAGTACTTGCCTTTAAGTATCTTGAGAATTTTTGCGTCAAATTCTCTGATAGACTCATCTTCGTAATACAATAACTTCGTAGGTTTTATGTCAGTGCCAGTCTCGATAACAGGTACCGGGATGGGTTCATGTGTAGTATGAAGCTGTGCTAACTTTACGTAAAAATCCGGAGGTATTTTTTCTATAACTCCAGTTTCAAGTAAGAGATCAGGTGTAATGCCATCTGACTCATACATCCTTATCAGGTCTTCAACACTTGGTTTTTTCTTGGATTCACGTATGGAACTGGCAATAGAATACATTCTTTCCTTTGATGAAGAATACCTATCAGATTCAATCTGCATAATTGTCCTAACATCATTTTTGTGTTCTTTTAGTTCAGGATACATGGGTTCTAAATACTTGATATGTAGGTCCATTATATCTTGCAAGTCGAGTTTCCAGCCAAGTCGAGCAAGGAGCGCAAGTGTTCTTCTTAGTATTATTCTAAGATTGTAGCCTCCTCCTACATTAGATGGAAGTGAACCATCAGAAATTGCAAATAACAATGTCCGAGTATGATCCGCAATAATTGAAAGTGTTTCAAACGGCAGGACAATTTTTTCCAAATCATCATACGACATACCTAGTTCCTTAGCAATATTTGCTTTCAGTAGTCTTGGATCATTTTCATGATTTGCATATTTCTCAGAAAGCTTTCTATAATATCGAGATAGAAAATCTGATCTTGAATCAATATCGATACCAATTAAATCTACAAGTTTCTTGAATATTGGACCGAAGGTCGCATCGTAACTTGTGGGACTACCTAAAGTAACCCATGACAAGCGCTCAAGTCCTGCTCCCATATCTATTATCTTGTTATCAAGTGTTCGATAGTTACTTTCATCACCTTCAAATTCAGTGAAAACTGCATTTCCAAGTTCTAATCCTCGGACATAATACTCCAATGAATAACCAAATGCACCGGCTCCCATCCAGACGTCCTCGACATATGTAATTTCTTCAGATCTTATTCCTAGAACGTCTGTAAGCAGCGAATGATCCAGCTCTATACACTTGTCCTTCCAATAACCACCAGGAGCATCTGCGTTACATGTTTGACCTACCATACAAAAGCTAGTATAATGTCTACCAGTCAGTCCAACGTTTTCAATATCATTAAATCTGAGACACATTTGAGGAACGACAAGAGGATTTTTAGGAATCTCAAACACGATTTTTCCATTCATTATTCTCTGAAAATCCACAATGGATGCAATTGTGTAATACAGGTCCTCCCTCCAACGACACACCACAGGATATCTTTGAATTATTTCATGATCATTTTTTCGAAAGAAACTACTAAGTTCTTTCCAAGTATTTACAAAGTCTAATCTTTTTGATGTTGGCGGATCTCCTATAAAGCTATAGTTATCATGTTCAGGACAAGATTCCCTGTCATTAATGGCCCAAAAGAATTTTCCACATAACTTGCAACCTTGCCTCTTGAATCCTTTTTCGTCAAATAATGAGACTTTATAATATTTATCCGGATTTGAAGAAAAAAGCGATAATAATGAATGTTTTTCCATTTCACACAAATTATTTGACAATGTTATTAATGCTTTTGTAAGTTCAGATTAGGAACACGATCAAGAAGCAAGTAACTCATTGCTGCCTTCTAGCATCATGTATCCTAGATTATCTCACTTGGACAAAAATGATTGATTTCTCATACGACTCACTTCTGAAATAGATATTGTAGTTGTTCGCTCGTATCCTCTAAAGTCACATACTAGGTCTTAACCGTAAACATGAGCGGTTTTCTAAGTGGAATTTACCTTGTCATAATAATTCGAACATTTGCGTTAAAAGGTTAAATTAACCTGTTCATTAAAGTTCAAATTATCAAGGTTCATCAATTTGCATAGCCCAAACCCACAAACTTGGAAACGAACACACTATTCCAAAGATATCGATAATTCAATGGATGGTAAGGAGGTAATAATTGTAGGGTGGATCTCTTCGATACGAGAACATAGTAACATAAAGTTTCTTACGATAAACGATAGATTTGGGACTATTCAGGTTATTTTAAAGAAAAACGAGTATTCCGATTCGCTTTCATCCGAAGTACAAAAAATTAGAGAACATGCTTCGATTGCACTAAAGGGTAAAGTTAGAAGTGAACCGAAAGCTCCTAAAGGAATTGAGATAATTCCAATTGATTTTAAGATCTTATCCTTGGCAAATAAGAATTCACCTATCGTTATTCAAAGTAGAAAAGGAGTTGGAATTGACACTAGATTGGATCTTCGTGCAATCGATCTTCGCAGACCATATCTTCAATCGATTTTTAGCATAAGATATACTATATTGAATTCCTGCAGGAGATTTCTTGGAGAAGAAGGTTTCATAGAAGTTAATACGCCTAAGATAATAGCTACTGCGACCGAAGGTGGAGCAACACTCTTTCCTATCTTTTACTATGACAGGGAAGCATTTCTAACCCAAAGTCCTCAGCTTTATAAAGAACAACTTACAATGGCGTTTGAAAATGTATTTGAGATAGGTCCAATATTTAGGGCTGAACCTTCAAGAACAAATAGGCATTTGTCAGAAGCAACTTCGATTGATATTGAAAAAGCATACGCTGACTACAATGATATAATGAAAATTTTAGAAAAGATGATACACTTTCTTTGGGGTGAAGTGAAAAACAAGAACAAATCACATCTTGAGTACTTGAAAATAGAATTACCAGATTTATCACTTCCATTTCGAAGGTACACATATTCGGATCTCATAGAAAAGCTCCAAAAGTCAGGTGAGTCAATTGAATGGGGCGATGACATCTCGCAGCAAAAATTACGAAACCTCAATGATGATGACATGAAGTATTTTTATTTTATTATTGATTGGCCAACTTCAATAAAACCATTCTATGTTAAACCAAAATCGATCGGTACGGAGTGCGAATCATTTGATTTAATGTATGCCAATTTAGAATTATCTTCGGGCAGTACTAGAATCCATGATAAGAGCGAACTAACTCAAAGAATGAAAAAACAGGGGTTAAACACTAACGCGTTTGATTTCCATTTGAAAGTTTTTGATTATGGTATGCCCCCTCATGCAGGGTTCGGCATGGGGCTTGAACGACTAATGATGAGCATGTGCGGCGTTGATAACATTAGGGATGTTGTATTATTTCCCCGAGATATAGATAGGTTGTCGCCTTAACAAATATTATGCTAATGATAAACATATACTTAATATACTGCTGTACTTAATAGTAAATTGTGGCGAACGAGTCCTTTGTCATAAAAGAAACCAAAGAACTTCAGACGGTCAGAAATTTTCTAAACAGTAAGGGAAGGAAATCTAAAAGTACTTACGATACTTACTCATTTTCCTTATCGTACTTTCAGAGATATTTATCAGAGTCTGAATATTCAAACTTTAATGTAGAGAGTATTTTAGCTCCATTAATTAAAGGAAAGATAAATGTCTATAAACTATTAGATAAGTTCGTAGGATTTCTTGTGGAAGGAAATAGAAAATTGTCATATCGATCAGTTGTTGTCTATATTGCCGGTGTGAAGTCGTACCTCGAATTTAATGATGTTGACATTTCATCAAACAAATTCAAAAAGATGGTAACATTACCGTCAAAACAAAAAAGGGGTAAACAGGCGATAGACGCACAAGATATCCGAAATATTTTATCATCCTGTACAAATCTTAGATTAAAATCTCTACTATTGGTTTTGGCAAGCAGTGGAATGAGAGTCGGTGAAGCCCTATCTTTAAGAAATAGTGATGTGAATTTTGA
>DASVGC010000026.1:0-5716 GCA_036379735.1 Nitrososphaeraceae archaeon | reverse complement strand
TGAGTTTGTCCTCACCTATGCCGCTTTGAATTGCTATGTCTATACTTCCTTTTAACATGTCGATTGTTTCTGCCATGTTACCCGTTTGATAGGTGACAGCACTGTTTCCATATGCCCCAATAATAACAGGTAGACCCGAAGAAGAAATTATAGCGCTCATTATTTTATCATATTTAAGTCCAGTCACGTCATTAAGTACATCAACACCCATATCAATAGAGACTTTAGCGATTTCTGCGCGTGGAGTGTCAACTGAGAGTGGAATACCGGACACATCCTTTATTGCGATGATGGCATTTCGAATTCTTTTGAGCTCTTTACTTGCTGGAACTAGAGTATTGCCATAAGGGGCGGTAGACATTCCGCCAATATCAATGATATCTGCACCTTCTTCTTCCATCTTGATTGCCTTTTCAGAAATTATTTTCTTACTCGTTGAAATTGATTCTTTATAAAAGGATTCTGGACTTGCATTGATAATTCCCATTATTGCCGGTTTCCCGTTTCCAATTTCAAGATTTCTTATCTTTATTCTTTTCAATCAAATTATCTCCACTTATAAGCAATCTTTAATGAAATCCTTGTTAAACATTATTAGATAAACTATAAATTTTTTTACACAAACAAATTTTTCGATCCATAGTTTTAATATAGGTTAAATTGCCAATTATCATTAATAATAATGAATATTTCTTGTATAGACGCTTTGGAGAAACATTATGACAAGAACTCTTGACAAGACTCACACTGTCCTTTCCTATCTTGAGGGAAGCCTCAAAAACGCAATTGTTATGAATGATAATGTCAAGGAAAATGGTTTTATATTTTCTCTAATTAACCCCCCCGTTCCATTAGGTGGTAATATTGTGTCTCTTGATATTTATGTCGATGAACTACCAATATCGAAAAAATCCATTCAAATAGCAACTTCCGACACAATTGTAAATGCATCGGCATTATCTGAAACAAGACCAATTCAATTCAAACCATTTCAAAGTGCTAGGTTTCTAGTCATAGGTATGGAACTAGAAAGTCAAAAGAAACACAAGATTACTATAATGAGCAAACTTGAGGGATTTGAACAAATAATTATCCCGTTTACCTTTGTAGATATTACAAGCAATAAAAAAGAAAAGGTAATCATTTCTTCCAATTTACCAGAAGAATCTGATACACAGGCATATGGTGAGACAATGTTTATGAATTTTGCATCCCCATTGGTACTATCGGGAAGAAAAGCCTACATAGTATGTTCATCTAATGGGGCGCTTTCAGCAAATTGGACATGGATGGGCGCAAGATATGATAATGGGGGGTTATATGTTCCTCCAGCAAGAGCATTTGGACGAATTATTGTAGAGATATCAGTAGACGAAGGAGTTAGAAAAAGACTTCCAAATTTCGTCATTTCTTCGAGACATGAAAATGGTGCTTTATGTACCCATCATGAAGTCGCAGGAATTCACGTTAAAAGAACCTTATTTGTTCCAATCGAAAATAAGGGTTTTATACAGATACTAAACTTTGATATTGAGAAAATTAATGAAATACTTGGTAGCAATACGAGAAAGCAATCAACTAAAAAAATAAGAGTTCATTTCCTAATTGACGGTAACATCACGAGTTATGGATTGGCGGCTATTTCTCAAAGTAATTTTTCTAGGTATTATAAATCAGAGAACTGTTTACAGATTAGAACAATAGCAAAAAAAGGAGTGGCGCACTATTTTGGAAGTATTGGGATTTCACCAAAGAGTCTGAAACCATCAAAGATACTGACGGATTCTTTTGATAATGATTTGGAATTATCTTATGATGTAGAACTTGAAGAGGGGTTAACTAAGGAAATTGCATTAATAGGTGCCGGCGATTTCACAAGCGCCCAGGAGTGTCTTGATGAATTCAAGACCATCAGAGATAATTATCAAAAATTATATGAGGAAACAAAGAACTATCATGATAATATTTCCACATCCACTTTTACTATCCATCATACTAGCTCAAGTTCAATATCAAATTCGACAATCTCTAAATTAGCAAAGGCACTAAAAAAGGCAAAGACTGCTCTTGAATATGTGAAGGCAAATTATGACAATCTTGGGGAGGGAATCAGTGCAGGACTTCCAAGATTTCCCAATTATTGGGCTCGTGATACTGGTTGGTCGCTAAGAGGTTACCTATCTATGGGACAATATGATTTCTCTTTAAGAGTAATTGAAAATTTTCTGAAACGACAGGCAAAGCACAGCCAAAATGGTGCAGTAAAAGGAGAGTTGCCTATGGTAATAAGCGGGAGAACATTCCTACATAATACCACATATGGGTCCGCAGATTCAACTTTCTTGTTTCCTTGGGCTATACGAGAGTATGTACATGGTACCGGAAATACACAGTATCTTGCAAGAAGATGGGAATCTATAGTTGATCTTGTTAATTCGGGTTTCCTTAAAGACATTGACGGTGACGAGTTTATTGAACATGGTTTTTCAGGGACGGCAGAAAAATTGCCAATTCAAGATTCAACTTGGATGGATCACATAGATAGAAGGAAGAGTGCAAACGATGTTCAAGCTTTGTTCTACGAAAGCCTCCTAATAGGAAGCGAGTTAGCAAAGATAATCGATGATAAGGAACATGAAGTATCATGGCTTTCATCGGCTCAAAAATTAAGAGATAAAATAGACCAGGAATACTGGGATCCAAAACTTGGATTTTACTACGACACCATTCGTAAAGATTTAACAAAAGATAGCAGCATTCGTCCTAATGCATTGGTAATGTTGCTTACCGACGTAGTAAAAGATCAAAACAAGGCACGATTAGTACTTGATAGATTGGAAAAGGACGACATGACCACACCATGGGGAATGCGGTCATTGAGTAGTTTAGATCCCAAATATCACCCTTCACTATATCATGACGGAGCCGTTTGGCCCCTTGTCACTGGCTGGGCAGCGATAAGTGAGATAAAAAACCAAAGAACTCAACAGGCACTTGAGTATCTCTCAGTGATGGCAGACCGAATAATTTCAGAAAATGGCATGTACGCCGAAACATATCGTGGGGATAGACCAGAGCCGTTTAATTCCTGTATCCTGCAGGCATGGTCAGTTGCATTGTACGTGTACGCATTACGTGAACTGATGCTGGGTATTAAGCCAAATATGATTAAAAACAATATCTGTTTAGAACCTAAACTACCTGACTCTATAAGATCGGATCTTGGCAACCTTAATTTTGATCATTTTATTAGTACTAACGAAGGTTTGAATAAGATCAGCATATCAGTGAGACCTGACAGGGACAGAATTACTATTATCCCCGAACGAAATGATGTGAAGTTACCTGAATTCTCTAGCTCCACTTATTCTATTGACATCCAGAGAAACAAATAATCTTCTTATTAGTACATCAAAGAAAGGAATTATATCTTAAAATTAGACGAATTGAATTCTTTGGTGAGTACATAGTTGATCCAAATCGATGAAGAAAAGATACATTCCATAATTAACGAAAAAAAACCGCGTTCAGTAGCGTTAGATGGTCCGGATGGACTTTTGAAGAAGATACAAAGCTGTGCTCACAATTTATCAGAAAAATATCAAATCCCGGTATATGTAATTGGAGATACATCATGGGGTTCATGCGACCTCAACCTTCATGCTGTTGAGACTTTAGGAGTTGATATGCTGTTTAACATTGGACATACCATAGCCATGGAAAAATTTGGCGACAAGGTTGTAATGATTGATGCTTTTGATGATGTAGATTTTAGTAAAATTGCAACTAGATGTGCGATTGAATTGAAGAAAAACTTTAACAAGATTTCACTTGTGACCAACAGTCAATATCTACCATCTGTTCAAAAAGTAAAAAAGATTTTTGAGAATCACGGTTTCGAAGTAATTATCGGAAGGGGTAAGGGTCATCTTAATGATGCGCAGGTATTTGGTTGTGAGTTCTATCCTGCCTACGACTCTAAAAATGACGTTGATGCGTATATCTTTCTGGGACAGAGCATGTTTCATTCTGCCAGTATTGCCATAGTCACACAGAGGCCCACATTTATGATGGATCCGTACTTTAACGAATATTCACAAATTAATGATTTTGCACAGAAACTCGAAAAAAAAGCAGTATTATCAGTGCTTAAGGCCCAGGATGCTAGGACAATAGGGATAATTATTGGATTGAAGGAAGGGCAATTTGCCAAAATAAAGGCACTTGAAATAAAGAAGATGTTAGAAGGTCTGGGTAAAAGAATCCTGCTGATAGCTATGACCGAAATTACAGATGAACGTCTTTTGTCTTACCAAGATGTAGACGCTTTTGTTCAAGTTGCTTGTCCTCGAATTGGAACGGATAATCATTTCCACAAGCCAGTATTATCGGCTCCTCAGGCAATGTCTCTGATTAAGCTATTAAAAGGCGAATCACCAGATGGGTTTCTTCAGATTAAGCACTGGTTGTAAGAATTCTACTATGTAACATTCAAATGCGGTAGTAGCCTACCGGTACCACTAAAGTAGTAAAGCCCAATCTCAGGCTCTGCAAGATCAATCACGTAGACGTGCTAGCATGGATACGCTGCCTTAGGATTGCACCCTCCCGGACCTCATCCATTTCGACAATTCACAATCAAGCACATGCCTTCGCATATATTGTTGCTCATACCCATCCGACACGGCGTGGTTTCATATCAGCCTAGCAAGCAGGAACTTCACTTCTAAAGATTTACCCAGTAGTTACTGATCCCGGCATAAAGCCGATTTCCGGTATGGGGTACGGCTAACACCCCAATCCTACCTACTACCGCGAAAAATATTATACAATGTAGATATATTTGTGTATCCTGTAAACAATAACAAAATGAAACTGGGTATTTGCGCCAAATTCCAGCATAAATTTTACCGATTTTTTCATTACTAATATTAAGGGATTGATTGGTGCCTATCCGGTGAGGGAAGCACCAATCAATTGACTATCCTAACAATGAATTCAAGATAGACAATACGAATGGTAGCCAGAATTTTATTTAAAACTTTTAATACAAATAACTAAATTGTATTCTTTGATTCTTATTTTAGTTCTCGCTTTTTTGAAAGGTAAATACATCTATTTGAACTCTGTTGTCTGTCTAGGATTTCTTTACCAAAAGATCCAACGTGCGACAAACTGAGCATATGTTATTGGATGAATCTCTGTTGCAGATTGAACATCGTCGATGATTCTGTTGAACACCCTCATTCAGAATTAAAGTGCTCTGAGCATTTGCAGACTTTACCTTCTTTGCAATTTTCAATATAGAGCTATAAGCGTTGTATTTTATGCCCGGATGTATTTTCTCAAGATTATTCAGATGACTTCTAAACGCGCTTCTTATGCTTTCATCTTTATACGGACATTCTTCCGCTTGAAATGGAATATTCATATGAATGGCGTACAATACAATTTCTCTTTCGTATATTTCCATTAACGGTTTGATTTTTCTTAAATTAGTCGCCCCATATTCTACTGGTTCTGGATACGTCCAACCGATTCTTTCCACGTCACCAGCAAACAGGTTAATGAGAAATGTCTGAATATAATCATCTAGATTATGACCAGTAGCAATTACATTTGCTCCGCAAGATTCTGCAAGGAGGTCTATTGCCCTCCTCCTAAAAGTTCCGCACATAGAACACGATGTAATTTTTTCTGAAGGCCTTACTTCCAT
>DASVGC010000025.1:0-18497 GCA_036379735.1 Nitrososphaeraceae archaeon | reverse complement strand
CTCCTTTTGTAATTTATCATTTTGTATTAATTGATCGTTAGCTTTCTGTAATGAAAGATTGGAATTCTTAAGTTCCTGAGACATAATTCCTAGCTTAATATTTGATTTATTAAGTTCCTGAGTTCGTTTAATGACCTCTTTTTCCATAGTGTTACTCCATTTAAGTAAAAATATTGTCAGGAGTGCAACAGAGGCAAATACTGCTGTTAACAATGAATAACTCTTGAGTCTTTCTGTGAAGAGAGTATCAGCCGTTTTTGCAAAAATTGCCTTTGTCGGCGTTACCACTTGAATGAAATAAGTAGGTGTATCTTGTATTAATACTGGTTGTCCTGTATTGATTCTTTCAGTCTTTCCGTAATCATATACACCGTAATTTGGTTTTCCAGTCAGAAGAGTAGTTGTAAGATTGTTTAAAATTTCATTCTGAGTAATAAAACTTTGTACTATTTTTCCAAAGAAATTCTTTCCTACAAGGTTAGTATCAGCACCTACAGCTAGTATCGTTGCATTCTTGTCGTAAACAACTAGGAATTGAGAATTAATATCATGTACATTTCCATATCGGGAAAAGAACTTTTCAGTAGGTATCGATGCTCCAATTAGACCCAGGTATTGATTATCATCTTTATTGATCAGGGGAACTGCAATAAAGATTGAATAAATGCCTTGACCTTCAAAGCCTTTGGAAAATACAGGTTTTAGTCCATTCCTAGTTTCTTTTACCCACTCCCTCTGAGAAAAATCGGAACCTACGTATAGGTTCGTTCCTTGAGGCGATAAATCGGTAGTTACAATGTCATTATTGTCTAGCACGAATATTCTGTCTATGATATCATTAATTGAGTTGTATTTTTCATTGATTAAGCCATTGATTTTTTTAGGATCCGCGTCTTCTTCCTGCATATATACAGAATTGGCTAAACCGTCAAGTACCGTAGTGACTAGCGTAAGATCTGAACCTATATGTTGCGAGAGACTCTTTGATGCAATTTGCTGTCTATCAATTTGTTCTGATATAAGATTACTCTTAACGTTCTCTTCTGTCACAATTTGGATAGAATAAAACACAGTAAATGAGAATATAACTATTGATATCACAGATAGAATTCCAATCTTGTAGATTTTCGGTAATTTCAGGAGCATGTAGTTACTGTCCTAAATATAATATATTATGTTACTAATTTCCTTTACTCCTATTAATATAAAACCATAAATGCATCTGAGTCGTGATGAATGGATCCTAAGTATTTAATATAATAACATACATTCAAGTATATTGATTTACATGATGGAAATCTCAGCTGAAACACCAGGTTCTACTTGAGAAATTGGATCATAGAATTTGTCTTTTAACTATTTCGATAAACTTCTCTTTATCTATTGGTTTTTGAATAACTTGCTGTGGACCAACCTCAGGAAGTAATGTTAAGAGTTCCTCGGCAATATTGAGACAGGTTGCAAATAATATTTTGACGTCGTGTTTTATAGACTTAAGCCTATAGTAAAGCTGGAAGCCGTTTATTTCGGGCATTCTAATATCACTTATAATTAGATCATAAGAATAGGGATCTGTGTTCGCATAGTGTAATAGGGCCTGTCTTGGATTCGAAAATGAATTTACTTCAAATCCTCCGAGTTTTAAGAATTTCTCTAAAACAACCAAATCATCTTTTTCATCGTCTACAAGTAATATCTTGGGTTTTCGAGAAGATTTTATGCCGTTAGACACATATTTTTTTATTTCATCCAAAGATCTATTCAAGGGATTGGCGTGTTCTATATTGCTCTGGTTTACTCTTGAGAGTAAATATAATGGATAAGAGAACTTTCCTGCTCCACAATAGTAACTTTGCATTTCTTCTAGCTTGTATTGACCACTACTTACTTTTAGAGATTTCATTATTCGGTAAAGATCATTTCCCACTATGATACTATTTGGCGTAGCAAACAGATTTATCTTGGAGCAGAAATTAACTGTAGATCCAAACAGATCTTCTTTATCAAATCCCTTGATTTGAGTTCTTTCTACTTTTCCATAGTCAATACTTACCCGGTAGCTTATTCTCGGTAAATTGTGTTCCAAAAGTATAGTATTGATATTTGATCGTTCCTCAATCTGGGCAAAACTGCATTTCAGAACATTTTCGAAAGCCCTTATGTTGGTTGTGTCTATTGTTTCTGGAAAATATGAAATTACTCCATCACCAACGGTCTTTATGATTTTAGCATGATACTTCTTTAGGATGTTTGCAACACTGTTGAGGAAAATTCCGTAAAAATTTCTAATATTTCTAGAAGAATTTATTGTCGATACTATTCTGGTTGAACCAACAATGTCTATCAAGCTTACGCAAAAATTTTCAGAATTGTTATCAATTGGAATCTCATTATTATTTTGCCCAAGTATTGGAACGCGTAAGTTTTCTGAACAAGAATTAAGTCTATTGGTATAGAGATTAATTGTATTATTATCAGCGACATCAATTAAAGGCTTCTTATAACTTCTAACTTCCCTTACCGCACTTTTCTCAAAGTAATAGTTCACTTATTAGGTTAGCTAGCAATTCCTTTTAAGCAATGCTTACTTTTCGAATACTGATCAAAGCATAATTTTTGCAAATTTCAGTTCTCAAGAGACATTCGTACCACCTTGATAAAAGTTTCCTTCTCTACTGGTTTTTTTATGACATCCTCTGGACCGATATCAGAAAAGATACTGGTTAATTCTTTGGCTGCATCAAGAGCAGAAACAAATATTATTTTAGATAATGGATTCATTGCCTTCAGGCTTTGATAAAGTTGTAGTCCGTTCAAATTTTCCATCCTTATATCTAAGATAACTAGATCGAAGAGATTGGGACTGGATGCGAAGGCCTTCAATGCCTGGTAAGATTCCGTAAACGTCCTCACCTTAAATCCAGTATATGACAAAAATGATTCATATGTAAGCAGTACATCTGGTTCATCATCAACGATCATGATGGTAGAATTAGAGGCTTGATCTCTGTGTACTTTCTTTTTTGATTTTATTATCGCTTGATTGGAAATACCACTGACAAAATTTTCATGGGAATTTGGATCTGCTAATGGATTTTCGACACCCTTGAGGTCCAAAACTGTCTCGCTTATTAGCCTTTTCAAAACATTTCGTCCAGTCTCAGTTATAGAAACATCTGTGCCGACTTCTAACCATCCCAGTACTTTTAACATCTTAATGTATCTCAAACATACATTGTAATTTAATCGCGTTTTCGTGGCCAAGGCGGTCTTTTTTGATGAACCATCGTGATACAATGTGTAAAGAATCCTCTGTGTCACGTCAAATGAAAATGATCCGATGTTTCCTGCCACCTATACTTTTGATGGTTTCTCCTATATGAAATTTCCTTATACTTTTTGATTAATTACTTTTCCCTTGATAGGAATATGTATAGTTCTGAGCGAATTGCATCACGATTTGAGATTAGTAAGGATCGGGATACACATAGTTACGATGTTTCTTTCATTAATTCAATGCATATATTGATGGTTATGATTTTTGCAAAGATCTGATATTAATCTAGAAATTCCTTACTGACCAAAGTATCGTTTGTTCTCCAAAAGGTCCGGTGTTATGTTACATTTCCATTTGATAACAAGATTTAAAATCTTGAAATAATGTCTGCTTGATGTTTTCTACAAGATTTTTAACCTCATAAACATCATTTAGTTCATTTAATTTTTCTGACTTGATCCCGAGTGATTCCAGTTCGGAAATCCAGGGCATGAGTGACTTGGGAATGTCAGAGTTGTGTGTATAAAGCTTCAATTGTGTAAAAGATCGTTTGCACTTTATAATAAGATAATGTCAAAGATATTTTTAGCTCCTGAGAGTGGTTAATTCGGATGATCTGAACTTTACTAAATCGATATAAGAAAAACTACTCGTCCAGTCGGGAATTTTCAGATATTTTGAGTAGTTTGATCCTTTGGCGGCGCTTGTCTAATCCATGTTACTAGGATTCTCTATTTACCAGCACGGAAATTTACTAGAGGATAATGCTTTCCATGGTGGAAAAGAAATCATAAATCATTATTTTAAATTCAAGTGAGATACGAAGTTTCAGCTATTGGACAATTCTTACTCTCACGATAAGTAAATTTTGAATCACCTGGAAATGTGTATGTTGTTGACAGGGCAAACGACTAACTATAATAAATTCTTCATGCATAGAGTTGGGTTTTAGATTAAAAGACTGAATGAGAAGGAAAACCAATACTCAGGGGTTAACTCTTGAAAATAAGTTCCATGGTTAACTGCATTCTGTACTCCCATATTAGGTATCGAATCTAGATTCCACGATCTGAAAACACTGGAAACAAACTTACCAATTGTACAGTTAAGAAGGACTAATCTGTAACTGAATCACGAACAGATAGAGCCGGGGGTCCAAAAACTAGATATACTAGCGCTATTGTGTCAATTCATGTATTTGGTCTCGCTTACGCTTTCAATTATACTAATATGCTGTCTGTATTTATCAACCTACTCAATCGCTCAAATCGTATTTGGCCAAAATGCAACTAGTCCTCTTCCCATAATAAGAGACTCTGACCTTAAGGTGGAATTAGTCGCCAAGCATTTTAATTTCCCTACTGCTATTGATTTTTTGGGAGATAACGATCTTCTATTATCCGAAAAAAATACAGGGAATGTATATGAAGTAATTAATGGTAACATTACGGGACCATTACTGCATATAGACGTAGGAGTCAAAGATGAACGCGGTTTATTGGGAATTGCCGCATCAGCAAAAGCAAATAACAGTTCTCAAGAAGGTTCATCAGTTTATCTTTATCATACCCAATGCATAAAAGATAAAGCTACAGATACACAGAATTGCGAAAATCGTGTATCCAGGTATGAATTAAACAGAGAAAATAACACTCTCACAAACCCCAAATTGATCCTCACATTACCAGGTTTACCAGGGCCAAGTCATAATGGAGGTAAACTTTTGTTGGATAAGAACGGAAATCTTTTTGTTACTCTCGGAGATTTACAAACGACAAAGTTTAATCAAAACAAGACAGGTTATGATACAAAAGTCCAGAATATTTTGAATGGTACTTTCCCCGATGGTCGCGCAGGAATACTACGAGTTACTCAGGATGGTAAATCTGTTGGATCTGGAATTCTTGGAGATGAAAGTCCTCTTAATCTTTACTATGCATATGGAATAAAAAACAGCTTCGGTATAGGTATTGATCCACTAACTGATAATCTATGGGATACAGAAAACGGTCCCCAATTTGGAGATGAAATAAATCTTGTAAAACCAGGTTTCAATAGTGGATGGGAAAAAGTGCAAGGAATTTGGAAGTTGAATCAGACAAGAGAGAAAGAGAGCGTTTTCGACGATTCCAAAAATGAAGTAGAATTTGTCAACTTCGAAGGTAAGGGAAAGTATAGTGCTCCAGAGTTTGTATGGGACAAACCTGTCGCACCAACTGCCTTGGTATTCTTGAACTCTGAAAAACTAGGTGAACAGTATGCAAATGATATTTTTGTGGGTTCTGCAAAAAAAGGAACGCTTTTTCATTTTGATCTAAATTCTGATAGAGAATCTTTGGATCTAAGTGGTGACCTGACCGATTTACTGTACAGTAAGAAGGAAGATTCCAGTAGCATAGTATTTGGTGAAAATTTTGGAGTTATCACTGATTTAAAGGTTGGTCCTGATGGTTATTTGTACGTAGTATCAGCTTCCCGAGGAACTGATGAGGGAGCAATTTACAGAATAGTTCCAATATCAGAATAATCTCCTTTTGCAAACGAAAATAGAATTTAATGTTACTAAAAATAATTTTCAAGCTACGGGAATGAATGATGCCACGGGTTTGAATACCTGTATACGGAAGTTGCCAGTATCTGCTACGTAGACCAGACCTGTATCTTTGTCCACTCCTACTCCTTCTGGCCGGTTAAATTGACCTGGCCCGCTACCCTCCAAACCAAATTTTGTTAGGAATGTTCCATTTGTAGTAAACACTTGTATTCTATTGTTATTTCTGTCTGTAACGTATATATTGTCATTTTTATCAATCGATATACCTGCAGGTCCATTGAACTCACCATCTCCCACACCCTTGGATCCCCACTTTAGAATGAAATTTCCATCATTGGTGAATTTTTGAATCCTATGATTTCCAAAATCAGCAACATAAATATTATCATTCGAATCGATAATAACACTTTCAGGTTTTGATAGTTGACCATCCTCTGAACCTTCTTCGGCCCATTTCATAACAAATTTTCCATCTTTAGTAAATTTCTGAACATTTGCCAAGTCCCTATCGCTTACGTAGATATTGCCTTCAGAATCAACTCCAGGAACATGCGGGTGAAGAAACTGACCATCTCCTTCTCCTTGAGTACCCCATGTGGTAACAAATGTCCCATTAGAAGTAAATTCCTGAATACGATAATTAAATTGGTCACTCAAATAGATATTACCTGAAGGTACAACGGTTAGAGCTGACGCTTTATGGATTTGACCATTTTCCTCGCCATACGTTCCCCATTTTGTTATGTAATTCCCTTTGCTATCAAATACTTGGATCCTATGATTCGCATAATCTGCAACGTATACTCTACCTTTGAAGGGATCAACATCATTCTGTCCGTCAAACCTCCCATTTCCCTTACCAAATGAACCCCACATATTGACAAAAGTAAAACCTTTATCCAATGACGTTGAGACACCTATGGATTTTTCAATATTTCCTTGCAGAGATAGAGGTAAGTCACTGTTGTTATTTTCTTCATTTAATACATTTTGAAGTACATTTGGATTGTTCTGGAAATTACCAGTGCCTACAAATTCGGTATTTTTGTCTACAAAAATGTCAAAAGAGTCGCTTGCAGAATTACCATTATCATCCTGTGCAATGATTTGAAAAGTCAGTTTGTCATCATCATTTGTGTTTACATCGGGAACTGTAACTTCAAATGTCAAATTTGTAGTATTCCCTCCTATTTGTGGCGCAATTTCTGAAGCTGCAGTTTGTGAAATTATTCGGACATCTTCAGGATTTATTGGCTGACCACCGGTTTGCTTCCATGTAAAAGATAATCTTTCGTTACCAGAATCATGTACTGATACTCCCTTAATTTTTAATAACGAACCTGCTTCCCCTCTATAAGTTTGTAATGAATCAATAGTAACTTTAATCAAACCATTATTTTCATCTATATTATTTTCTAATTGTTGAATTTGAAGATCGTCAGTGTCATTTTCTATGACATCTTCTAGAAGTAGTGTAGAATCATCTGTAATGTTTTCAGATACTGGGATTTCTGGAGGAGAATCATCTGTAATGTTTTCAGATACTGGGATTTCTGGTGATCTCAACTGATTTGTCTGATTGTTTGAAAGCATTGAAATTGCGGGACCTGTATTTTCTATGCTGGGTGTCTGTCCTATTATTACGCTAAATGATGTTTCCGCCGTATTTCCTGATTTATCGGTTGCAGTACACTTTACCTGATTGAGACCTAAAGGAAATGTACTACCTGAAGGAGGATCGCATGTTGTTACGGCAATGCCGTCAACGGTGTCTGAAGCGTTTGCGTCATATGTTATCATTGTGCCCTCAAGATTGTCAGCTTGTTTGAGAATACTATTTGGAACTTTGAAAGTAGGAGGCGATGTATCCTTTACTGTTACATTAAACATTGCATAACTAACAAGACTGGTGACGGGATCTTTTGCTGCACATAATACTATAGTGCTGCCCATCGGAAATGCGCTTCCACTGGATGGATTACAGTACACTGAGATATTATCTGAACTAGAGCTCGTTGCATTTACCTCGAAATTTACCTGGGTCCAAGCAGGACTTGTTGCTCTGGCCATAATAAACGGAGGGGCCTCGACTGAGGGCGGCTGTGCACCTGTGACATCTGTGCTCTGTGAGAAACCAGTCTGAATTAGTATCATATTATATGATAAGAAAAAAATAGCCACGAAACATCCAATGTATTTTCCTCTTATCATAAACGGTTGCAGATTGATTGAACTAAATTTGCTTTTATATCTTTTTTCTTCCTCTACCCTTAGAAAATTAAATAATTAATAAACTTCTCTTGATATATTCTAATAAATTCAGCATATATTTTGAAATTTTCTTAGTTTTTTAGGCGTTGAATTAGGGTGGTTCTAAAATCCTGATAAATTCCGATGAAATCTGCTATTACTTGATGTTATTGTAAGCTTCGGAAATTTGGTTTTTTGCTGCTTCTAGTTCTGTTGCATTCTTGACAACACAGGTTACCTGGGGATCAGTTCTAGCCTTTCTTATTGAAATTAGCAATGAATCCTCTTTTGGTTGTACATCTGTAAATACTCTAAAATTCAATGATTTAGAATAAGCTATTCTGTGAGGTCGTGGCTCTTCAATAACATTTTCTCCCAGAGATTTGATAAATGCACGTAGGTCGAGTAATAATCCTCTCGTTCTTTCTTGTAGACCTGCTAGATGAATTTCGAATGAAATACTTGATTTTTCATGATAAAAGCCGAAATTGCTCACAGCTCAAATAGTTAATCTGTGTTATTTTAACTATCATATTTCTAAAGGTATTTTGGATTGTGAGAAATTGTCTTATGGCTTTGAACTCAAGTCCAATCCTTATCATAAAAATTGAAATATAGTATTATTGACTATCATCCTAGTAATTGAGTTACGATCTAAAATTCTCAAAATCGTCTGTTATTTACTTCCTCCTCGTTTTTACTCCGATTGCGGTTTTACTCGATTTTCTCCATATAGGATATGTTATTTTGTTTGTGGTAACCGCAATAGCGTTAATCCCTCTTGCAAAGTTAATAGGCGATGCTACTGAACATCTATCTACCCATTATGGCTCAACTCTCGGTTCTCTTATCAATGTTACATTTGGTAACGCAGCTGAGATAATAATTGCGATAGTTGCTATTAATGCAGGGTTGCTTGAACTTGTAAAGGCCTCAATTACTGGTGCTATTTTAGGTAACATAATGCTTATTTTTGGTTTGAGTATGATTGCAGGCGGATTAAGACATAAGGAACAGCTTTTTAATAAAGAAAATGCTGGGCTGCAGTCATCGTTAATTTTCTTGGCTCTAATTGGCTTGGCAATTCCTACAATACTATCAAGTACTATGATCGGAGGGACTGATGTGGAAAATCAATCAAAGATACAAATACTTAGTGATTCAGTAGCTATTTTGCTTCTCTTTGTCTATATAGTAGGTATCATCTTCACATTTTTCACACACAAACATCTTTTTGTTATACCTCACAGTAATTCAAGGGATCAGCAAACTGAGCATGACCACAAACATTGGAGTAAGAAGAAATCGTTTCTTATGCTTGGTGTGAGTATGGTTGGAGTAATAGTAGTAAGTGAGATTCTTGTAGGGTCTGTCGAAGAAACAAGTAAAGAATTTGGTTTTGGCGAAATGTTTGTAGGTGCCATCATTGTAGGTATCGTTGGTAACGCCGCAGAACATAGTAGCGCTATCGTTCTTGCAAGAAAGGGGAAAATGGACCTGTCCATAGGAATAGCTGCTGGCTCTGGTACACAGATCGCGCTTTTTGTTGTTCCTATTCTAGTATTAGTAGGGATATTACTTGGGCAACCATTTACCTTAGAGTTTACACTATACGAATTAGTTACCCTTTTTCTTGCCGCTATCATTATGAATCTAATAGCCTTTGACGGAAAGAGTAACTGGTTTGAGGGAATTATGCTGACCTCAGTCTACATAATAATTGCAATTGGATTTTTCTTCATAGGCTAACAGCCATTAATACAATTATTTGATTTTTTGCACAAATAAAACGATCCCAAAACTTATTTTGCCGATTTGGAATACTAGAGAAGAATAGATGATTTTATTCTTTGCGAGTCCAATCGGATTAGGACATGCTACCAGAGATATCGCCATTTGCGAAGAATTGAAATCGTTAACTAAAGAGAAGATATCGGTAATCACTGGCAGTCCGGCATTTAATATTTTCCTTAACTATGGATATTCCGTTGAGAATGCGTATGATCCTGAGCAATTTGACATTGATAATTTAATGCAATTACACTCACCTCTGAAATGGCTTTTTAAATATTACATGTATTATAGAAGGTGCAAACAAATTGCTTCTAATGTTGTGAATAAGAACAGAGAAGGTCTGATAATTAGTGATGAGGATTTTGCATCAATTGCCATTGGGGAGAAAAAAAACCGTAAGCGAGTAGTAATTACTGATCTATTAGAAACCCACTTTCTCAAAGGTATTTTTTCGCCCATTGAATCAAGAATGAACAAATCCATGCAAAATATGCTAAAAAAATGCAATCATGTTATAATACCTGATATTGGTGAAGACACAGGTAACATCTCCTATGTAGGTCCAATCGTAAGAAAGTTAAGTAATCCTAATAGAAATCAATTACGTAGAAAATTAGGTATTGAGAAAAGAACTATATTGGTTAGTGTTGGTGGGACTAGTGCAGGTCGCTACTTGATTAAAAAAGCATTAAGTGCATACAAAAATTTGTTAGTAGAAATGGACATAGATTTGTTAGTCGCAATGGGACCTTCGATATCCAAGCTTGGAGATAATGCTACCATTTATAGAAACATTGGATTTGTGCATAATTTACACGAATATATCTATGCATCCGATCTAGTTGTTTCTTTAGCAGGAAGATCTACAATAGATGAATCAATAGTTTATGGAACTCCAGGTATTTTCATACCTATCAAGGATCATTTTGAACAAGAACAGAATGCAAGAAAGCTAGGTTACTCATATGAGGATATCTCTAGATTGGAAACCTTAATGCGTGAAACAATTGAAACTAAAAGACTTAGCAATATAAGACTAGAAGGTGGAGCCCAAAACGCTGCTAAAATTATTATGAAAGTGATATGATAATAAAGAACAATAAAAATATAAACAGATTTACTTTTCTAATGGATGTGTAAGGCCTTCGGAGGGATTTGAACCCTCCTCGAGCGGTTTCTTCCAACAACATTCAATCGTTGTCCACAGCCGCCTATACTGACCAGGCTATACTACGAAGGCCGTTCAACATTGGTTTGATGTACTTAGAGTATATAATTGTTCGATAAATGATTTTTATACTTTAATGATATCTTTTAAAACAACTTCTATTCCTTTTTCTTCTAACTTCTTGCCTAATGCATTCAAACCAATTGAGTCTCCTGCCAAGTGTCCAAGTATTACTAAGTTGCCTTGAATAGCGCTTTCTCTCAATTTGGCCAGGTCATTATAATCAATATGAAAATAAAGAACTGTTGAAATTCCATTTTCAAAGTAACTTTTTGCAACTTGAAATCCACCATTTGTTCCAGCTGCTATTACTGCAACCCATTTTCCTACATGCGAATCGGGGTTACCGTAAGCAACTTGGATCTTAGTCTCAGCTTTTTTGAACTCTGGTATTTCTTCTAATGTCTTAACTAGTTCTGATACTAAATTTGGATCCATATCTTGTATCTTTTTCGAAATCACTCTCTTTGCGTATTCATCACATGGCTGGTGAATGTTTACTAATGGCATATCTAACAGCTTTGCAGAATCAACAATAGAGGAATATATCTGAGTATGATTCCGAAGTTCTATTCTCCTCTTTAGTTCCAAGATAGATTTTTTGGCAGTATCTTCTGAAATACCATTTTCCTTCATGTAATCAATATGCCTATCAATAAGCTTATGAAAGTTAATGGCAGTCTTGCCAATCGGGTGATGAGTTATCACTGCATCGCACCCTAAATTCTTTGCCAGCATCAGGTCCCCGGTTGTTACATCTATTGTCAACATTATTTTCTTGATATTCTTACCATCAACATGTACAGCAGTGTCAGCAGGGAGTGAATTCCAGTTGACCATATTAAGCGCAACTTGTATAATTTCTCGAGTGTCTAACATCTTGATTTTGATTGTTGTTAGATTACTAATAATATAAAGAAGTTTTGGAGGCAGCGCCAAAAGTCGAACTTTTAACATTTAAATGTCATTATGCAAATCGTTCTTGTATTATGAGTTGTTCTGATGAATACATCTCACATACAGATACGTCAAACCTTATTCAAATCTCATCTTCTACTAAGGCTAAATTGAAAAAAGCAAAGTATGGTGTTTACAACCATTCTGCAGTTGAGCTATGTCATTGGACAAAAAAGTCATTCTCCAATGAAGGAACCTGTTACAAACACAAATTCTACGGTATTTCAACTCATAGGTGTATGGAAATGACACCAACTGCCATGAATTGTGAAAACAGATGTATTTACTGCTGGCGACCCACTGAATTTTATGATACTCTAGAAATGCCCGCAAGTTTAGTTGATGAGCCAGATATGATAATAAATAATTTAATAGAGGAACGACGAAGGCTTATTGTAGGACATTATGGTAACATAAAAACTGATAAAACAAAACTTGATGAATCACTTTTTCCACAACACTACGCAATATCACTTTCTGGAGAACCTACAATGTATCCAAAATTACCGGATTTAATCAAATACCTTTACACCTTGAAGAACACAAAATCAGTATTTTTGGTTACCAATGGTCAGGAACCAGAAATGCTTCAAAGACTGATAGATGAAGACGCGCTCCCAACCCAATTATACCTTTCAACAAATGCCTCAAACAAGAAAATGTTTGCGATTGTTAATAGACCAAGATATAAGGATGCATGGGAAAGATGGCAAAAGAGTCTTGAGTTACTATCAGAGATGAATACAAGGACAGTATTGAGAATGACTGTCATAAGGAACTTTAATGATTCAACAAACCACGTCGATGAATTTGCTGAGATAATGAAAAACGGCAATCCCCATTTTATAGAAATAAAATCATATATGCACATAGGAATGTCTACACAGCGTTTAGAAAAATCCGATATGTTGGAAATGGAAGAAATTAGGAATTATTCAAATTTACTCTGTAAGTCATTGGATAGGTTCTCTATTATGGACGAAAGTGAAATATCAAGGATAGTCGTACTTCAAAATCTCAAAAGGTTCACTGAAAGATGGATTGAAGGATATCAAAAGCCACTTACGCAATGAAAGATTACTGTCATTTGGTATAATTTCTACAATACCATTCTGCGAAATAATTCAATGCATTAGTCCTATGTGATATTCTTATCTTGTCTGTAATACCTTGTTGGCCGTATGTAATGGAGGATCCTTGTGGGATGAATATTGGATCATAGCCCCAACCCGTTTCTGAAACATTATTGCTTATAGTGCCCCTAGTTTCGCCTGCAAAAGTCAAATTGTTCCTGCCGTCATTGTAGGCTATTACTGATCTAAAAAGGGCTAATCGATTTGATTTGTTTGAAAGTAGATCTAGTATTCCCTTGTTTCCTATGGTCTTTAGAACATATGCTGAGTATGGACCTGGAAACCCGCCAAGTGAATCTATAAAAAGTCCTGTATCTTCTACTATTAACGATTTACCTATTTTTTCAAATGCTCTTTTGGATTTTTCTAGAGCGATGTCTTCCAAAATTTCTGATTGAATTTCAACAGTGCTAAATCTAACAAATTCTATTTCGAAATCAAAGTTTCTCAGATGGAGTAAAATTTCCTTGAATTTGTTTTCATTAGTACTTGCAAATATTATTTTTCTCAATTTTAGAAAAAACCAAACACTAAAATAAAAAATTTACTATATAATTTATCTAATCTATGTTCTTTAATTAAGACCAAAAGAATTAACCTTTAATAGTAGTTCTCGGAATTTGGCAAAAAACTAACAAATGTAGGTTTAAAATCTTCATGTGATAGCGTATCTTTTTCTCGATTCTATTACGTCTATTCTCTCTAGAATTTTTTCCAAATCCTTAGAATTAACAGAATCATATCCATCCAAAAATTTATCAAAAAATTTAGAAAATGAATTGTAAAAAGTACTTTTCAAAATTTCCTTAAGTAATCTGATGTCCATTGCCTTGTCCTCCTTTCTGGTCGAATAAAATGAAAGTCCCATATCTATCATGGTAATTTTTCCATTAGCTATGAAATTTGTAGGGGTAAGGTCTCCGTGAATTATGTTATGCAGATGAAGAGTTGAAACGAATCTTCCCATATCAAAGCATATTTTTGGTGTTAAGACCTTACTTGCTCTATTTCCCGGAACAAATTCCATGACAATTTCAGCTCGAAAAGGATCTACGAAATAAATGTATGGTGTTCTTAAATCAAACTCTTTTGCCAAATTGAGCATCCTAGATTCATTAATTGTTCTTCTTCTTCTCAAATCTTCATCAAGTACCCTCTGTCGATAAGCTTTTGGAATTCTGATTTTTGAAATCGCCACTTTGTCAAACCATTTTGTCAGGTAAATGTTTGACTCGGCCCCTTTGAACAATAATTTGATGTAATACTGCAATGATAATATAACCAAAGTTTGGAGATAAAAATGTGGCACCACATATAGATCCAAATCCGGGTGAAAAATTGGTTCTTGAAGAAGACTGTTCTGAAGTAAAACTTGGAAGTGGCATTCTGAGTTTAACTAATCAAAGGATTATTTTTGAAAAAACAGAAGGAAATCTAACCACTCTAAATAAGAAGATTGGTAATGCATTATTAAACTCGACGCTAGATAAAGTAGGAACTGTCAATCCGGAAGGCTTTATCCTCACCAAGGTAGTCGTACAGATAGGCGATTCCAAGTACAAATTCAGTGTATTTAATAGCAAGAAATGGGCCAAAGAGATAGAATCACAAAAAGTGTTATACAATAAAAAAGAGCATATGTAGAACTGAAAGTCTATTCAATATATTGGAACTACTTTCATATTTTAACATGTTCATCTGGAAATAGGTATATTATTGAACATAGCATCCTAACTCTCCTGCCCTTTTTCAGTAATTTTAATTAAATTTTACATTTTTTAGATTATACTTGAACACACTAAAAAAACCTTGAAGTGATTCAGGAATTAGTGGAAGATGTATTTCAACTGACTTGATTAAATCATCCCTTGACTTTGCATCTTTTACATAAAATTTCATAACTTTCTCTTCTGGGTAATACTCGAATTTAATTTTACCAGTTTTGTCATCGCTCATACTTTTTGCTGTAATCTCTATTGACATAGTCCAATGTTCAAGGTCATCAGGACTAACGGCAAGTTTATCTAGAGTTTGTAGAATCTCTTCGATACTCCTGTCTTTAATCCCAATTACCATATTAAGTGTGATTGAATCTAGGTTGTTAAGTGTTTGCTATTTTATAGTAAATTATGGATACTTTCTCTATGACTAAATTATATGTAGAAAGGAAAAATTATTAGGCCTAAGGTTTTAACCACCTCCAGTCATGTGAAAGACATCACCTAGTAAAATAGTGATTACAAAAACAGCAGCTAAGACAATCCCAAGAGCAATGATTCTGAAACTCATTTCCTAATATACACCATGAATGTCATACAAAGTAATAGCATTCTGATAGTTCCTTTGATTGATACAATTGTTACCTATATACAGAAACTTAGAAACATTCGAATTAGGTTGTTGTGAAATTATACTCTTACTAGTAATATTTAATGTAATAAGAAAAATATTCAACCTACTGCATTCCTTGGTCCAAAGAAATTGATTTATTCAATCCATAAGTCTCGATTTGAAGTAGATTAATTAACGTTTTTACAAAATACTATAAAATATAACGTTTTTACAAAATACTATAAAATATAGTAAATTATCTCAAATTTCTCCAATGTCGAATAATACACAGAATTCGACTAACAAACTAATATTATATAATTTCTTTAATTTAATTTAATTTCTTGAACTGGATAATCTCCAGTTGCCAATATCACAAATCTATAGATACTTTGAAAATTAGAAGGCCAAACAGAAACAGAGATAGGCCCACAACTTTAACAAGATGACCTTACTGATTGCTGGTAATGCAAACTAAGTTCACATTATTTATCTTAATGGTAGCATTGACCGCAAATTCAGTATACTTGATTTGTAGTCATTGGTAGAAAAAGGAAGGACTCTTTCGAATTTAATCGTCTCTATTTACTCATATTCATATGCATATCCATCTTGCTTTTATTGCCCATCTGAGACATCATCTTCATTATGTCGGCTTTGGGTGGGATGATACCGTAGACTGGTGTATCACCAAAGTGATTGTTTGTTTTAGTTCCATCGAGTGATAATCCAATTACATTATTATTCCCTACCTTAATTTCAATTGGTACTTGTTCAACTGGGCCGTCCTTTAGAGTTACTGTTACCGTACCTGTGAACAAAGTAGAATTATCCTGATTACTGACTTCACTCAGTGAGAAATTAGATATTGAATGTTTGTGCATTGCGGTTCCGTCCAACATAACCATATAGACCCATGAATCAAACTTTGCAGGATTAGTCTGATTGAAACTGTCCATGGTTTTATTCATAATATTTGTGATCCAGTGCCCAGAAAGAATCCATGATGGTTCCCCTTGCTCATTATTTTGAATACTTGATATAGAACCAAATGTCACATCTTTGCGATCCTTCCCTTTTTCAGGATATGCTTCTCCAGAATTCAAAGAGTATGCAACTATTGCTATTGCCCCCGTAACAATCAAGAGCGCCGTAAATACTGACACAGATTTTCGAAATGAATTATTATTTAGCATATAAAACAATTAACTAAGAAAATATTAAAAGCTACCGGAACAAAATACCTCCAAATCTGCATAATTTGACATAATTTGAGATGATATGGATAATTTGTTAGTTTGTTTACATTCTGTTTTTTCGCCAAGTTACGTCTACACTATCTACTCTCCAAGATTGATTGACAAACGAATCTGAAATGCCTATTGAATTCTTTGATTTCAAATATGATAATATTCCAGTCCATGCAATCTGCGCTCCATTGTCTCCTGCGAATGAAAGTGGACATGAATTGAATTTCACGTTATGTCTCTGACATGCTAGACTCAGCATATGAGACAGCTTTTTGTTCGCAGACACTCCTCCAACTAACAGTAGTTCTTTCTTTTCAGTTGCGGATAGCGCTCTTTCAACCGCTTCTGTTATCATTGCAAATGCTGTCTCTTGAATCGAATAACAAATGTCTTCAATTGTATACTTACTAGATGAAATCAATCTCTTGGCAGCAGAAAGTATCCCAGAGAAAGTAACATCGTTTCCCTTTATAGAATATGGTAACACGACATAATTTTGTGAAGATTTATCGGCTAATTGTTCTATCTGTGCCCCACATGGCGAAGCTAGTCCCAGATGTCTACCAAATTGATCTAGAAGTTGTCCCAATGTGATGTCTAACGTTTCTCCAATGACACGCCACCTACTATTGTTAAATATTAATACCATAGTATGACCTCCAGAGACTAATAGGACCAGCGAATCCTTACTATTAGTTAGACTCATTCCTAGTTCAATATGACCTAAGGCATGATTTATTGGAATTAATTTTATATTATAAAATGAAGATATTGAACGAGCTATAACTGCACCGATCCTTAAACAAGGACCAAGACCAGGTCCAGCAGAATATGCTATGAGGTCCAGATCTTTGTAATTAGTATTGGATAATTCTAATGATTTTTTCAAAACATCTATTGCTACAGCTGCATGATGACGAGCTGCCTCCCTAGGATGGATTCCAGATCCCTCAGGAGCCTTGAAAATATCCCTAACGTCAGAAAGAACATTGGGATAAAATTTCGAACCAGATTGTTCTATTACAGAACATGCAAAGGTGTGAGCAGTACTCTCTATTCCAAGACATAACATTTCTATCACTTCCTGCTTGTTGTAGAAACAATCTTAATTACATCATTATTTTTTAATACATGATCAGCTCCCAACCTTCTTTTGGTTCTAACATCAATAGCAAAAAGGAAACCTTTTCCCAACTCCTCGTGTATTGCATGAGCCAAGTCTTTTGCAGTTGATTCTTTACTTAGTAAATAAGCTTCGGGAAGAATATTACCTTTTTTGTCAGATAACTTTGAATCATCTTCAACCGGATAAACTACAATCCTCTCCAGTAGACTAAAGCAAGCAAGATTTATTATTTCTTGAACACCTGTAGAACCATGCATTTTGATGAATTTTGAAACAATTTCAAGTGCTTGTTTCTGTTTATCACTCAAATGACTATTCTCTTTAATCTCAAACGAATTATCTCCCGGGAGATAGTGGATGAATCCGTTTTTAACTGCCCTTCGTAGTAACATCTCTAGTTCAGAAGCGCACGGAACAACATTAGAGTACTTTTCTGTGAGTTTGCTTAGATTGGCTTTAGATGTCGAAATATCCGCCTTATTTGCCGCAATTATCATAGGTCTTACTTCTCGCCTGATATTTTGACTAAAGTCAAAAATTTCCTGTTCTGTCCAAGATTTGAATTTCTTGTTAAGTAAAGTCAACTTGTTCAGAACT
>DASVGC010000024.1:0-2141 GCA_036379735.1 Nitrososphaeraceae archaeon | reverse complement strand
TAATGATGGATGTATGTTAATTATTCTATCCGGATATCGCCACACAAAGTTTGGAGTAAGAATCCTCATGTATCTGCCTAGTACTATTAAATCAACATTATAACGGTCCAAAATATTCAATATTTCATTCTCTGCATCTGTTTGTTGTGAATGCACAATATGATAAAACGGGATGCCAAATTTTTCTGCAATAGAACTTGTTGTATTGTCACTTGCGATTATAACAACAATGTTGGCCTCAATTTCGCCGGCCGTTTTCGCATTAAGCAATTTGAGAAGACAGTGAGTTTCTTTGCTAACAAAAATTGCAATGTTCTTTAATCTTTTAGATTCTTGGTAGTGTATTTTGATCTCCATCTTTAGTTTTTTTGCAAGAGCTTTCAGTTCATCATCAAATTTTGTCTTTCTGAATTTAGATTGCTGAAAAGACGCTTCTAGTTGCATCCCGAAAAGCCCATTTATGACATCTTGATTTATTTGCTCAATATTTCCATCGTTCTTAAAAATAAAATTAGTTACATCTGCAACTACTCCTTTTCTATCTTTCCCTACGACTGTTACTTCAATTATCACTCTGTCACTTTTGCTCATGAATACATTGGATTAAAATGCCTCAAAATTAAAGGATTCTAAAATTTCCAACGCTAATGCTTAAATAAGCTGATTTCAATTGTAAAGCGATGATGAATACACGTTTGGTTAATTTATCTCTAAAAAACTAAAATAGACATGTTCTCTTCGTTTTATCTTTCCAATTTGGTTTGCAAGAAATATGAGTCCTGAGCAGAAACAAAAAATTTTCAAAAAATCAAGAAGGGATTTTGATTATAATAATCCCACACGAAAATGCTCGGTTTGCTATACTTTGTCAGGTTGGCATTGTTACAAGTGTAATGAAGATTTCTGTGAAATTCATTTTCATGATGAAAATCACAAAAAGCTATGCAGTTTCTGATTGAATAGTTTCCATATTTTCTTCGCTTTCATAAAATAATTCTAGCATAATTTTGCACAATCAGGTTAACATGACATTTTCTAAAATGTATGCGGGGGGTGGGATTTGAACCCACGAATCCCTAAGGAACAGGGATCTAGGAATATTGAATGTTATCCATTCTAAGCTTCGCACTCGCTTGTCGCGAGACCTGCGCCGTTGACCTAGCTTGGCAACCCCCGCATCTATTTTGTCTGCCTGCTTAAAGCTGGCCAACCAAATTTATCTATTATTTAGAATATATTGGTGTTTAGTTATGATGAACAAGAATATGCCACTTTTTGGTACTAACGGAATTAGAGGAGTTTTTGGGAAAGATCTCTCTCTTGATTTCTTGGTAGACATAACTCGGTCTCTTGCGGCATACTACAAGAAAGGCCCCATATTGATAGGAAGGGATGGCCGAAATTCAAATAATATTATGCTTAACATTGTTACTGCTGTACTGAATTCCGATGGTCTGGACACTGTAGATGCAGGAATCTTACCTACTCCCTGTCTTCAGTACGCAACTAAAAAGAATCAGTATGAAGGCGGCATTATGATTACCGCATCACACAATCCTCCTGAATACAACGGCGTAAAACCAATTGCCAATGATGGAGTGGAATTACCAAGACAGGATGAGACAATAGTAGAAAATATTTTTGCAAATAAAAGATTTATTAATTCAGAAATTCTGGGACGGACTTTCAAAGAAGAAATGGTAATCGACAGATATACTGATGATGTTTTAGCACTGGTAAACGTAGACAAGATTAAGAAACGCAAATTCAAAGTAACTATGGATTTAGGTAACGGAGTACAGGCGTTAGTGGCACCATTGATAGCAAAAAAACTTGGATGTGAGATAGTAACTGTTAATGGGACTGTAGATGGAAATTTTCCCGGAAGAGGATCTGAACCCACACCATCGAACTTAAGTCTAATGAGTTCTGTTGCGACCGAAACTAAATCGGATATTGGTGCTGCTTATGATGGAGATGGAGATAGATCTATATTCTGTGATGATAAGGGAATAGTGCATTGGGGAGACAAGACAGGAACGCTATTGGCCAAATATTTGATCACCACTAAACATCCAAAAGCGAAAATAGTTTGCCCAATAAACACCACTCACATCCTGACAAAAATTGCAAAAGAAAAT
>DASVGC010000023.1:0-5537 GCA_036379735.1 Nitrososphaeraceae archaeon | reverse complement strand
CAGACGGAATAAACTCAGAGGTAGCTCAAATAACATCAGCTCGTGGTAAATTCAGACCAGAAGAAGTTTACTTTGGTGTCAAAGTAATAATAAAACTTCCCGAGCAGATTATTGAGGAGAGATTTCATCTTGATTCCCCTGAAGGATCTGCACATCTTTTTGCAGGTGATATTACACTAAATCATGTTGGCGGTGGATTTCTGTACACAAATCGTGAAACCTTGTCACTTGGGGCAGTATATCATTATAATTCACTTCTCTCAAATCCTGTTTCTCCATCTCAACTAATAGACGAACTAATCAAAAATCCCTTAATTAGTGAATATGTCAAGGATGAAGTCACTTTGAGAAATGGCAATGATGGTCTTTCAAAAGAAGATCAACTCAAAGCTCAACTTAGCGTTAGCAAATTGATAAAAACATACAACGAATTAAGGGACAAATATTTTTCTAATAATAACATGAATTTAATCGAGTCTGGTAAATTTAAAAATTTGGAAGACGTTAAATCAAAAATTGATAGCATCAAACATGATCTTAATGAAAAATTTGGTGTACAGTTTGTTAATAACTATGTTGAACTTGAATATAGTGCGAAACTAATTCCAGATGGGAAAAGATGTATGATGAAAAAGCCTCATTTCAAGAATATTCTTTTCATAGGTGATTCAGCAGGACGCGGCATCTTTATAGGTCCAAAAATTGAAGGTCTCAATGTTGGTATTGATGATGCAGTAAGAGCATCGATTGCCATATCACGATCAATTGAAAGTAATAATTTTGACTCTGATTACTTGGGAAATTATTATGAATCTCTGGTAAATGAGAGCCCTTACACCAGAGAAATGAGCATGATAGATGAAAACTACTTGAAGTTGTTTCTTGAATTAGTAAAAGATATTCCCATGGGATCCGTTGATCCCGGATTATCCTTTGGTCTTCAAGCCATTAAGAATAAACACATACGTGGAACTATCCTACGATTGGCAAATTACCTTGGATACAACAGAATTTTACCATTCATAGAATCAGAAAAAACGTATGTACAAATACCGATATTGTTAGCTGATAAATTGGGTGACACAGTTAGTTCGTCGTTTGTACCTTCAATTCCAACTTTATCAGACAGGATTGCAAATCTACAATATGATGACGATAGTGAATCGCACATCATCGTTAATGACAAAAGAAGTGAATTTATTAAAAAACTAATCTTACTTTGCCCTACCAAATGCTATAGTCTTGAAGGTAAAGATGTAGTACTACAACATGAAGGATGTGTAGAATGTGGAACTTGTTCCATTGGAACTACTTGGAGACATCCCAAAGGTGAAAAAGGAATAAGGTATAGATACGGTTAAGAATCTGATTTCCATTTTATAGAACACCCTATCGATGGATCAAAGTCTTTTTCCAATGTTTGTCCATCCAACATGCTTTTGACGTTATTTTCCATTACGTGAACTTGCGGTGTCATCTCAGGTTCCATAGCATCATTTATTTTTCCATGAAAGACGAGTTTTTTATTTTCATCAAACAAGAATGGATCAGGAGTGCAAACAGCTCCATATGACCTCGCAATATGTTGTGTATCATCAATAAGATAGGGAAAATTCAAGTTGTTTTCATTTGAAAACTTAATCATGTTCTCAAAACCTTCATCTTGGTATGCAGGATCATTACTGTTTATCCCAACAATTTGTAACTGAGATTTTGAAAATTTGTTCTGCAAATCAACCAAATCACCAATACGAGCTTTTACATAAGGACAGTGATTGCAAATAAAAACAATCAAGAGACACTTACTTTTGAAATCATCAATTGAATAGAATTTGTCATCTGTCCCCATTAATCTAAATGCAGGAGCGTTATCATTTTTCTTTAACGATTGACTAGATAATGTCTTTGCCATATTCATAATTTTTAGATATGCCTAATAAATAGTTGAATTATTAGTTTATTGAAATTCAGCACAGACAAAATGTGCGATGAACTAATACAAGAATGGGTTGTTAGTAGCTTTGACCGTTCATTTATGCCTAATAGATTTGCACTGTTAAAAATTATGTTAGTTTCTTCTATTACAAACATATGATATTATCAATAAAAGTGAACTAGATCTAAGGGTTTCGCGATGTGACAATAGATAAATATTAATACAATATCATTTGTTTCAAAATTATTTGGAGGCTGAAAAGGTGATTAATCATACCAAAGACGAAACCTCGTTTGAAAAAATTTTAGTTGTAGGTTTGGGGCAATTGGGTCTACCAGTTGCAAAGTATGTTAAGGAAAAGGGATTTGATGTTTATGGTTATGATAACAATCCACTTGTCGTGGAAAGTGCTGAAAAGCAATATGGAATAAAGAAAGTAGATAATTTCAAAGATATAGATGTGTTTATGATATGCATTTCTACCCACAGACAGGATGATATCTCATCTCCGCAGATCGACGGGCTAATGGCCATTACAAGGAAAATAGCTAAAGAGGCGGCAAATGGAAAGCTCGTATCTATTGAAAGTACAATTCCAAGGGGGACAACACGCAAGATGTTTGAGATACTGGAACATCGATTCCATGTGGTGCATGCACCTCATAGATGGTTCTCGCGGGAAGAAGATCTTCATGGTGTAAATCAACTTCGAGTCATTGGCGGTGTCTGTGACTGTTGTCTTCGTACAGGTATTAGATTTTATGATGGCGTAGATCATGCGGAAGAAAAGCAAGATTTGGAATACTATAGTGGAAATAAATCATACAAAAGTCTGAAAATACCGATGTATTCAGTTTCTACCGTTGAAATTGCAGAATTAAGTAAAATTGTTGAAAATGCTGACAGATATATGCAAATAGCATTTGCTGAAGATTTGTATATGTTCTGTAAAGCAAATAGTATTTCATTCTCAGAATTAAGAGATGCAGTAAATACCAAATGGAATGTGAACATTTTGGAACCAAGGGATGGAATCGGAGGTCATTGTATTCCAAAGGATACAAGAATGTTCTTAGAATCTTCTGAAATCAAGAGTAAAATTCTGATAGCAGCCCAGGAAGTAGACAAGGATTATCGCAAATACATACAAGGAATGGTTAAAGACATTAACCAAGTAAATCACTAATTTTTCTTCGAGTTATCTTTTAGATTATTGGCTTTTCTTAACTAATTATCAGAGTTCGGTAATTAGAGTCATTTAGATTATGAGGCTTTAAATTTGATTTAAATATTCATAATATTTGTGTATTAGCATGAGTTTTGAGAAAGCAGGTAATACTCACAAAGATAATAAGGACAAAACAGCCGATACTGCTGCACCTACCATGTATCTCAATTTTTCCTTTTATAAAGTAGATTCCAAATGGAGATGGCTTAATGACATTGGAAAGGAAGAGGCGGCAAAGGAGTTTTCATCGTTAATTGAAGTTGCCAATACAAAAATGAAGGTTAGGACTTACTCCACACTGGGTCTGAGAAGAGAGTCTGATTTTATGATATGGGGTATTTCTGATTCTCTAGAAAAAATACAGGTTTTGACTTCCAAGGTCTATGGCACTGTACTTGGAAAATATATTGAACAGTCGGAAGTATATTTATCGACATCGCGCCCTTCAATTTACGCAAATCAAGTTACACCTAGTTTCATGAAAAGCGATGAACCGTTGAAATACAATATTGTATATCCATTCATTAAATCCAGAGATTGGTATCTTCTCCCTTTTGAAAAAAGGAGCGAGATGATGAAGGAGCATATTAATGTTGGTAAAAAATTCCCTCAGATACGATTGAATACATCTTATTCATTTGGTATAAGTGATCAAGACTTTATGTTGGCTTTTGAGACGGATGATCTAATGGACTTTCAGGATTTGATTATCAAACTTCGTGAAACACAGGTAAGTAGGTATGTCATAAAAGATACACCAATGATAGTATGCGTTTATAAGAATATTTTTGAGATAATCAAGAGTTTGGGATAATAATGCTTGCTCTGAAAGAATGGTCTATTATCTGTAAGGCGTTGGAAGATGGCAATCAAACAATATTGTTGAGGAAGGGAGGTATATTGGAATATAAAAATGGATTTGAGATTAGCCAGAAATCATTCCTGTTATTTCCTACACTAGAACATCAGGCCAAAGAATATTTGCAATCAAAATATTTGCGGACTTATGAATTACTATTAGAAGGAAATAAGTCTCAAGATATTCAAAATAAAACAAACTCTTTAAGGATCGTGGCACGAATCGAGGCAATACATGAATTTCAAAATCATGAGATTCTACCTAAATTAGAAAAGTATCATATATGGAATGAAAAGTACGTTAACATGAGAATGAATTACAATCCAAAGAAACCAATGAATTCACTCTTGCTTAGGATTTACAAACTACCTCAACCCGTCTCAATAGACGTAAATCCTGAATGGGCAGGATGCAAGTCTTGGATTAACATTGATATGGCTGAGAAATATGGGAATCAATTTGGGAGCATTTCTGAAATGTTTAACCAAAGTGAGCCAGTCATAAAAGACAAGGAATTTCAAAAAATATATGAGAATTTTATGGAGATTTGGAATTGAAATATAGGCGATTAGGTAAGAGTGATATCAAAGTAAGCGAAATTGGATTTGGTGCCTGGACTATAGGTCTGAATTGGTGGGGTAAGAAGATTGAAGATGATGAAGCAATCAGGATGCTAAAAAGAGCTTATGATTTAGGCATCAATTTTTACGATACCGGTGATATATACGGGAAGGGAAAAAGTGAGAAGTTAATAGGTATTGCATTTAAAGAAATGAGAAACGAAATAGTTTATTCTACAAAATGGGGATATGATATGTATAACGCTGAACAAATCGGACACAACGAATTACCTCAGAAACATGATGTTGAATATTTGCCACATGCATTAGCTCAGAGTTTAGATAGACTTCAGACAGACTATATCGACGTATATAGCTTACACAATCCAAAAATGCAGGCGGTTAACAACAGAGAACTTTTTGAGGCTTTAGAATCGCTCGTTACTAATGGGAAGATTAAAAGTCACGGTGTTGCCCTCGGCCCAGCAATTGGATGGAAGGAAGAAGGTTTGCACGCAATTAGTGAACATAATATCACATGCCTTCAAACGGTTTTTAATATACTTGAACAAGATCCTGGAAATGCCCTATTAGAAGCGGCTAAAGAAAGAGATGTTGGCATAATGGCACGAGTTCCTGATGCTTCTGGAATATTAACAGGCAAAGTAAATGAAAAAACCACATTTGACAAGAATGATCATAGGAGTGTTAGGAAGAAGGAATGGATAACTGAGGCCCTAAAGAAGGTTGAGAATATGAAGACCATCTCTGATAAGAAAGGCTGGGATATTACAGAGTTGGCAATTAAGTTTATTCTGTCTCATGAACAAATATCAGTTATCTTACCAACAATGATTAGTATCGAAGAAATTGATAGGTTCTCACAAATATCAGATGGAAAGTATCTAGATTCCCAAGAAATGAAACTTATTTCTGAGATGTATAATAACAATT
>DASVGC010000022.1:0-2855 GCA_036379735.1 Nitrososphaeraceae archaeon | reverse complement strand
TCTTGCATAAACCTCTTTATACTTCACCTACAAGTTGCAAAATTACATCCTGCCAGGGAAGTGCAAGTTTAAGAGATCTATATCATCCGATTTTCAATCAATATGATGTAGATTTGGTACTGGAAGCTCACATACATGATTATCAAAGATCATTTCCATTAAAATACAACTCTAAGAGTGTTACTAATCCTATTGTTACTACTAAAGATACATCAAAATATAATAATCCACAGGGAGAAATATATATGATTGTAGGTACCGGCGGTATTAACTTTCATAAACTTATTGGTCAGCAACCATTTAATGCAAAACAACAAAGCTCCACTTTTGGTCATATAAATATTGACATAACTAACAGTGGTCAACTTCTTACAGCAAAATTTATTCAAAACAATGGAAAAATATTTGATTCGTTTACAATTACAAAATGATTGCCAGTAACCAGATAAGATACTAACTAACATAAATCCATACTATTATCTAATTATTTTGAACATAATTAATTTAGCTTCTTTATACATAGTCAGTGTTACTCACAGTCAATTAATACCGTTCTAAAAAAATACATATAAGAAAGAAAAATATGCAAAATACAGAAATTTGTCTAATTCTGAATTATAATGAACCGTTCATGTGTATCCACGAAAATAGTGCGGGGAGTGGGATTTGAACCCACGAATCCCTGAGGAACAGGGTTATAGGATATGATCATTGATAATAGGCTGACCAATTCATTCTAAGCTTCGCACCATCAACCATCGAAGGACGATTGATAGACCTGCGCCGTTGGCCAGGCTTGGCAATCCCCGCAGCAATTAAATTTCAATTTAAAACAGCCAAATTTATCTATTCTTAAATTAATTAGATATTGGAATTTAATTGACAGAAGACGTCCCTAGAAAAAGGCTATTTGGAACAAATGGAGTTAGAGGAATTTACGGAAAGGAACTGACATTTGAACTGGCAGTGGATTTGACATATGCACTATCGACCTATTTTACCAAGGGACCAATAATAGTTGGATATGATGGAAGAAATTCAGGCCACATCCTTTCAAATATTGTTACGGCCACTTTAAATTCAGGAGGCTTAGATGTCATCTTTGCAGGACAGGTTCCAACCCCATGTCTTCAATATGCCATAAAGAGCAAGAATTATAACGGTGGAATAATGATTACAGCTTCTCACAATCCTCCAGAGTACAATGGGATTAAGCCCTGTTCAAAAGAAGGAGTAGAATTATCAAGAGAGGATGAACTAAAAGTTGAAGAAATTTTTTATTCAAAGAAATTTGCAAAGATTAATGGTACACAAAAGACCTACGTAGACAATAACGTTACAAAGGAGTATACGGACGCGGTTATTGCATTGGTTGATGCTGAAAAAATACGATCTAGATCATTTAAAGTTGTCCTTGACCTAGGAAATGGCGTGCAGTCTCTCGTAGCGCCATATCTTTTGGAAAACCTTGGTTGTGAGATTACTAACATTCATAGTGATATAGATGGAAATTTTCCAGGAAGAGGTCCCGAACCTACAGTTGAAAATCTAGGTAGTCTATCGAATATGGTAAGAGATACAAATGCCGATTTCGGAGTGGCGTATGATGGTGACGGAGACAGAAGTATCTTCTGCGATGAGAAAGGAATCATTCATCCTGGTGACAGAACCGCTGCAATATTAGTAAAATATCTTTTAAGTAGTAAGCACCAAGGAGCAGAAATAATATGTCCAATAAATACTTCAATGAATGTTTCCTTTGTAGCTGAAGAACTTGGTTCCAAAGTTATATACACAAAGGTTGGGAGTGTAGAGGTATCAAGAGAGATGTTAAAAAGAAATGCTGTAATCGGGTTGGAAGAAAATGGAGGTTTCATGTACGGAAAAATGAATCAAGTAAGAGACGGCGCAATGACAACTACATTGATTCTAGAGATGCTAGCAAACAATAATTCTTTTGATTCTAAGGTCAATACCTCTGGTATTGGTGGACAAAATAACAGGAAAATAAATCTCAAAACATTTTCTGATCTAATAGGTTCTTTGAGAAATATCTCACAATATAAAACAAAGTTCAACTGTGCCTCAAAGGAAGTTGCAGATAAAATAGTTACCAAATGTATAGAACATGGAAATCCCATGAAAATTGAGACATTGGACGGAGCAAAGTTATGGATCGATGAAGAAACATGGATAATGATAAGGCCAAGTGGAACTGAACCACTGGTTAGAATGTATGGTGAGTCAACCTCTGAAACTTTACTGAATTCAAAGATAAGAGAATATACTCGAATCATCGAAACTTTTTTGTAAATAGGAGAAAGATAATACAAGAAAATGGCATCATAAAACAAGGAAAATAATAATGATAATTCGTTCTTTTAGATCTGTTTATTAAATTGTTCTTTTCTATTTGTAAAGCCTAAAAATTTCAGAAACGTTTAAAATTTTAAACTCTCAAGATCTAAAGGTAGAATTTAATTTAGGGACGTACTGAAGTTTCATAAATTTGGATATCCAAAGAAAAAAGGTCAAGAAAGATGTAGATATAGATTTACGCATCTCACCTACATCATCATCATTATCATCATTATCATCATCATCATCATCGTCATCAGCTTCCTTACCACCATCGTCATCATCAAAGTCAGACGATGACGCCTCGCCAATACATTCTCCCGCTAACAGTTCGAAAGAAAAAAATACAAAACCATCACCAATATTCGTTGACAAATCAAGTCCAGCTAGTCACAAATTACACCAAAGAAAAAAAAGTAACAAAAAAACAATCATAGAAATCACAGTTGTGGGAAAAGATAGAAAAGGAGTAGTTGCGGAGATTACGAATTTTATCT
>DASVGC010000021.1:0-4396 GCA_036379735.1 Nitrososphaeraceae archaeon | reverse complement strand
ACCTTCTTGGATACTTGTCCATGTCAATATATTTTCTTGCTAATTTATCAATATGTTTTTCAGCTACTTCTCCTGTAATTTGCTCCGTCACCTTACCTCTGACGGTAACCATTTCATATTGATTATCTTGATCAATAATTGATAATGCAATTCTAGGGTCTCTTGAAATATTCATTTGCTTTATTCTACCTAATGCAGTATTGATTAAAATGTTATCATCCTCAATATCGACCCATGTAGGTGTAACATGTGGAGAACCATCTTTCATTAGGGAAGACAAGAAAGCAAAATTCTTTCTTTCAAAAATTTCTCTAATACGACGGTCGGTTATTCTCGCAGGTGATTGTATACGCATAGACAAGATATCAACGCTATTTTTAATAACTGTTTCCTAGATAAATTTGGAGTTGATAGTATCACCATCCAAGTTCTAAAAAAAGATGAATCGAAATTTTCTTATACTAAATTGAGAAATATTATTTAATTTGAGACCTGAAAGTAAGCAGAACAAAGAAAACAAAACTGTATCGAAGATACTTGAAGAAATTGAAGAAACGGCAAGAGTTGATTCTCTTCCTTCAATTGGTCCTATAAAGGCAAAAATTGTAGAAAATGTGATAAAGGAACATAAACCAAAGAAATTGCTAGAAATTGGGACATTGCATGGATATTCAGCAATTTTAACTGCTAGTGCTATGTCCATTTATTCATATGGAAATAAGAATATTGATTCTGACGCTAGTTACAGGAAGCCTATAGTAATAAGTGTGGAAAAGGATGAAAAACTTGCTGCTATAGCTAGAAATAACATTAAGAATTCAAGACTATCAAAATTAATTAAAGTAGTTGATGGAGATGCGATAAGAGTTATTCCGAACCTTAATACTAAGTTCAATATGATTTTCTTAGATGCCGCAAAGAATGAATATCTAAGATACCTCCAGCTTGTTGAAGACTATGGTTTACTAGATAAGAGAGCAGTCGTTGTTGCTGACAATGTAATATTATTTGAGAACGAAATGAAAGATTATTTAGACTATGTTAGACATTCTGGCAAGTATAAGAGTCACACAACAGAAACAAGCTTGGAGTTTACCAAAAATGTTTCCGATGCTCTTGAAGTAAGTATTAGTCTAGTGCAGTAGTTGACTTTAGAAGCCATTAATACAATGTTATCCCATAATTGATTAGTATATTATACGATCTAAATTTAACATTCAGTGTTTAACCTTAGAGATTCTTTTCACTTACATTGTTGTGTTATATCACTAATCTATATCCTGGACGATGATGTCTCAGTCTTGACAGTTAATGCATCACGATAACTTTTAAAAATGGCTGGAAGCATTCCGATTGGTTCACCATCCACAGAAACAGTAACATCTCTCTCTTTTGGAAAGAATTTGACTTCTGAAGCTTGATAATAAAGTATGTCCTCTTCATATTTGTAAGTGCTTGTACCCTTTAATTCTATTAATTTATCAAGCATTTTGAAGCTCCCCGAATTTTTCAATACTATAATATCCAGCAATCCATCTGAAAACTTTGCTCGGGGCGCCGCTTTGAAACCTCCTCCAAGAAAGCGACCATTTGCAATTACACCCATAGTCATTTTAGACGAGATTTTCCTACCATCAATTACAATGTCGCATTCATTACTGCTGTATGCTGGAAGGGTGGCTACTATGCTTGCCACGGTAGATACAAAACGACTCTTTATTTTTTTTCTTACTCTTTTAGACCTGTCTATAATTTCAGCTCCAACGCCTATTTCTGCTGCATTTAAGATTATTCTCTTATGGGTTAAGGATGGAGAGTTCTTGTCGGTTATAACAGCCAATATAGCATCCATCTTTCGTTTTTTCATTTGCTTTATGCGTTTCAAAGCTTGAATTCCTTGATATTTTAGTCCAAGAGACCTTGCTAATACATTTCGACTTCCTGATGGGATAATATATAACACTCCATCCGAATTTGCTAGTTTTAATCTGGTATCAAATTTAAATTTCTTCAAACTTTCGATGATTCTGTTTTGAGGCTGAAGATTAAAAAATCCATTTGCAATTTCATTAATTGTCCCATCTCCTCCAATAGCAACAATATTTTTGTATCCTTTTCGAAGTAACTTACGTGTAACAAATATGCCATCATTGGTTTTCTTTGTAAAAATAATTCTATGATTGTCTGGCAGAAATTCTTTTACCTTACTATAAGTAGAGATCCAGTTTTTTCCTGTATTTCCACCTTGAGAATTTGGATTCAGAAGCAATATTGTTTCATTTGGGTTAATTTTATTCATTTCTACTACGATGTTTTTATTTTTCAAAGGACTAACTACAGAAGTTCTCAATGTGCTTTTCCACCAAATATCCGATACATAATAACATATAACAAGATTGATATCAATGTATATACCATCTAACGAAACATTATTTGACTATTTCCCCATCAGCATGCATTGCAATTCATAAACATTCAAACGTTTATTTTGATACCTCAGCAAATTTGCTTAGCTCCCTGTGAACATTTCGTTATACAACTTGATACTAGATGAGAGATGTCTAGAGAAATAAAAGATTATTTATTTAGCTCCTATGCCTTCTTTAACTTCTTCACTAATGTTGCTAACGACATCTGCTGCACCACCCAATATCTTTTTTCCTACTTCTCCGGTCTTATTTAGAACATTATCTAGTGTATCGTTTTCTCCCAATTCAGATGCGGTCTGATTCAAACTTGTAGTTGTATTTCCCATCATGTTCATTCCATCCGATGTAATGTTTTGAGAATACCCTACTGGCACATACATAAATACAGATGCAAACACCATGGTTATGGCTCCAATGCAAAGTTCTTTATTCATCAACATTGATTGCACAACATTGTTTTAATACATATATAACCAAGTTCAAATCTTGGTATCAAAGGTAAAGTTACCATAGCGTGAATAACTCATAACTTGTTGTCTCATGATGATTTGATCTACTTTGCCAAATAGCTCCGGCAGATCGCGCTGAAGATTTTCAAAAAGAAAACGTTAAGATTATTTGTATTATTATATATTATAGTTAATGTATTGGTAAATCATAAACATGAAAAGGGCACCGAAAATGTATTGATATTGCAGGGAGGTGGTTCCCTGGGAGCTTTTGCATGTGGAGTCTTTAAAGCATTCGCAAAGAAAAATGTAAAATTTGACATAATTGCAGGTACTTCAATAGGTGGTATTAATGGCGCAATAGCTGCAGGAAGCAGAAATGATACACCTGAGAAGGATTTAGAAGATTTTTGGCTAGATATAGCACAGAGCAGCTATAATATAATACCTGATATTTTCACTTTTGATTTTGATTATAGAAGACATCAAACCCGTTTAAAGAGATCACCTGCAGCGTCCATAAATGCTGCATTTTTTGGTGTTCCTAATTTTTTTACTCCTAGATGGTTTAATTTCAACATTCCTGGTTCAAATCTCTCACAATTAGAAGAGTACGCTAAGCCACCTTGGAAATGGACTTACATATATGACAACTCGGCTCTGAGAAATACGATTGAAAAATATATAGATTTCAAAAAACTTTCGCCAAAGGTAAATCAAAATGATGCAAATACTAGTTATAGTAACAATAACACTAATAGCCGCCTCATTATTACTGCAGTTGATGTTCTTACGGCAGAACCACTAATCTTCGATAGTTATAAAAAACCAATTGAAATGAAACATCTTCTTGCCACCATCGGTTATCCACAATACGGATTTCCATGGGTGGAGGTAAGTGATGGGACGTTTGCTTGGGATGGTTCACTACTCAGTAATACCCCAATACGAGAGGTAATGGTAGCATCTCCAAGTAAAAACAAAAATATTTTCGTTGTGGAAAATTATCCAAAGAAAATAGAGAAACTCCCAGCAAACATGAGTGAAGTTATGTCAAGGGCCAAGGATATCATGTTTAGTGACAAGACTCAAAGCCTTGAAAAAATGTCTAGACTCATAACAAGACATGTAAATTTAATTGAGGCATTGTATGACGTATTTGAGGAATCTGAAAAATCAAACATTGACAAGGGCAAAATTGAATACATAATCAAGGAACATTCATCACTGGTTCAAAAACACGGAGCCAAAATTCTGAAATTAAACAGAATAACTAGGATTAATCCAGAAACACCATATCCTCTACAAAACGCTGACTTTTCTGTGGATACAATTAAAGAATTGATTAAGCAAGGAGAGAGAAAGGCCTTAGAGTATCTAAAGTAGCAACATTATTGCGATTCTAGATCCAATGAATTCTTCTATGAACAAGCAACTCCTCTTCAGTATTCAGCCTCCAACCACATATCTCACACATAATAAGACTAGATATCTCTTCTATCCTCTTCGGGATCCCCA
>DASVGC010000020.1:0-3197 GCA_036379735.1 Nitrososphaeraceae archaeon | reverse complement strand
AGATAAAGGTGAGAGATTGAGACATAGTTACCATGGCAATCGCTCTAAAGGTGCATCCATCTTTCTTTAAGGAATTTGCTACAAAGACATGGGTTTCACCAGCAGATGTCGTAAAGGAATTGGTTGAAAACGCATTCGATGAGGACGCAACTAGAGTTCTAATAACAATCCTACCGGATAACTCTATTTCAATTGAAGACAATGCTGGAATGGACGAAAGCGAGATTCAAAAATTTTTGCTATTGGGTTCACCCCATAAGAAAGTTGATTCTGTTTCTCCCAAGTTTAAGAGGATTAGAACAGGAAGATATGGAACAGGAAGATTATCATTTCTGACATCTTTTGAGAAAATGAAAATTAGAACCCGAAAGGGTAACTATCATAAATCATTTCTAATCGATACAAAATCATTAGATGATCTATTCAGAGGTAAATCGAAATTACGTGAAACTAGGGAAAAGCGCTTGTCGAGGGATGGAACCGAAATAATCGTAAGTGATGCTAAATCATATATCGATGAATTAAGACTAGTGAAGGAAATTAGAAAATTGGCAGTACTCAGGCACCCACTTTTTGAAGTCTATGTTAAAAGATCATCAAGATTCAAAGAATGGAGTTTTACTGATGCTCAATTGATAAGAGTTCCTGACATCCAGGGGCATAAAATACCTCTGAGCCTTGACAATGGAAGCATTGTCGGTGAAATTACCGTTGCTCGCCGGCCCCTAACTGAAGATGAGAGAGGGATAGCAGTTATGGTAGGTGGACATATAGTCATGAGAACCTTATTTGGATTTGATCCCAAAATACCCAGAGTGACTGGATTCGTGCGATGCGATACGCTAACATCCAGATTTGCAGATAAATCTGCCATAATAGAAGATAAGGAATTTGAAAAGTTTTCAGGGGAAATGAAAAAGTTTATCGTCGATACGGTCATCCCAAGTCTTACACTTTATGAGGATGTCCTCGTTACTCGAGAAGAGTCCAAAATTTACAAACAGATAGATAAAGTCCTTGGCCAAGCTGTAATTGAAACCTTAGAACCCTCAGAAGAAATAGAAGGATACGAGATAGTTGAAACTAAAAAAATAGTGTCAAAACCTACTGGAAAGGCTACATCCATTCCAACGGAAGATAATTTGTTTGACAAATCAATTGATGACGAGTACAAAGACTTTACCAAGAATGAAAGCAAAAGATCGCGAGGTACAGTAAATGAAAAGGGAAGGAATAAGCAGACTCTGAGCGAAGCTAATGTTCTGCCCAATTATCTATACAGTGGTGACAGTCCTGATGTGGAAAATTACGAAAATGTCACAGTTACAACTCAAATAAGAAAGCCATTAATGAAGAAAACTTTTGCACTAAAAAAAGTTGGATATAAGATCATCCCTTACGAAGATGAAACAGATTCAAGATATAGCTTCATAAACGAAAATGTAGTTTTTGTAAACAAGGCAAATCCAACATACAAGGCCGAGTCAATAAGAGGGGATGAATTCCTATTGCGACACATCATGAATATTGTAGCACAAGCTGTGGCAGAGACAAGACATCCAGAAGGAAAAGAAGCATTGGAATTGCAAAATAGGTTGGTTTCAGAAGCGATTAGGATTCACGACACATTTTTGACAAGAATCGCCTGAGTTTATCAGGATAATACCCATTAGATATCTGATAATGGACGAAACGACTAAATCTAACTATATTCACTACTAACCAATCATATGGCGTTTCAATTTATGCCAGGTGCTACCGCTGTAGGTATAACTTATCAAGACGGTCTTATTCTTGCCGCTGAAAAACGTATATCATATGGAAATTTTGTGGTAAATAAGAATACGAAGAAAATATTCACTATAACAGATCAAGTTGCTAGTGCGTGTGCAGGTATGGTTGCCGATATGCAAGTTCTGACAAGACAAGTTGGAGCTCTCGCAAAAATTAGAAAACTGGAAACGAGAAGAGACATGGCCACAAACTCTGTCGCAAAATTGATGTCAGTTATAATGTTCGAAAGAAGATACTTTCCTTTACTGACCCAGGTAATTGTTGGAGGAGTTCAAACTACGCCTGAGATCTATACATTGGATCCTTTAGGCTCTCTACTTCCAGATAACTACGCAGCAGTAGGGACAGGAGCAGAAATGGCGTTGGGACTGATAGATGCGGAGTACAAGAAAAACATGTCAGAGGATGTATCCAAGAAACTTGCGATTAAGGCAATAAAGTCGTCAATACAAAGGGACTCTGCAAGTGGTGATGGTATTGATGTCCTGACAATAACCAAAAAGGGAATAGAAGAAGAGTCACTAGGTCTATAATTTTTAGAATACTTTCTAAATCAACAGTCTTCCTAAACCGTCAAAATAATCATATTCTGATGGTTTTTTTCATTTCCCAGTACACATCGCCAATATAGTGTACGTTGTTTAAGACAATTCCTTTTTCCATTTTTCTTCCAGTCTCATCATCAACAAGAGACATGCATACTGCAAGTTCTTTTTTATGAGTCTGATCTTTTACCAGTACTATTTCCGATTCCTCAAACGTAGAAAAATCAGTGATTCCCGGTCTCATGATATTAGCACCGTTACAAACAAACTTTACTGCATTCATGTCAACCTGAACAGATGCAAAGTGATTTAAAATTTCATGCTGCGTCAAGTGTGGAACAATTAGATCTGGAGCTAGTTGTATAGCAATCAAATTATTTCCCACAAGGAGTCTCTTGTTTTCGTCAATAACGTAAGCCTGTAGATTCTTGATTGGGAGTATTGAATTTTTTGGCCAAGATCTGCCAATCTGATCGGTAATGTCGTGTATCTCTCTTTTTGACAGTGAATGGACTTTCAATTATTCTGGTGTCGTTTTTGAAATATTTATCAATATCTTTCTTTTAACCCACGTATATTTAGATTAGTTACATTATAATCATACTTGGTATACTCGCCTGTGTTAATTCAATAAGGGGACGTTTATTCAAATTTTATTGACTCAATAAAATCAGATGTAACAAGAAGATCTACGGATATAATTTAAGATTATTTATGGAATTCTGCGGAAATTTCCTTAAACAAGAAAAAGATAAAAGATGTTCAAAGGCGAATATTCAAGAAAAATAGTAGATAGAGCCTATACGCATGAAGACATCAATTATTTATTTATTGATTTAAGTCAGAAGTAAAAACGAC
>DASVGC010000019.1:0-3962 GCA_036379735.1 Nitrososphaeraceae archaeon | reverse complement strand
TTAGAAAAGGCACAATAAAGATTCTATTTGCCACACCAACTCTCGCTGCAGGAGTAAATCTACCTGCTAGACGTGTTGTAATCACTAGTATTTTCAGATACGATTATGAATATGGCGGTAATGTCCCATTGAGTGTATTACAGTACAAACAATTATGCGGGCGGGCTGGAAGACCTGCTTATGATAAATATGGCGAAGCCATCATAGTCGCGGATTCGAGAACAAATCCAGAAGATCTCTACAATCATTTTGTGTTAGGAGAGCCGGAACCAATCGTCTCTCAGTTAATGAATGAAACGGCACTAAGAGTACATGTTCTAGGAGTGATAGCTTCAAGACCTAAAATATTAAAATCTGAGTTACTTTACTTTTTTGAGGAAACATTCCTCTCAAAGAATCACAGAAATGAAAGTATCAGCTTTGAAATTGACTCACTACTGCACTATCTACACGACGAGGGATTGATTATCATGAGGAATGAGTTACTTATGGCTACTAGATTTGGTAAACGCATTTCCTTGTTGTATATCGATCCAAAAACCGGTATTCATTTCAAGAAAAATTTAGATTTCTATAATAGTAACAAATATGATGATGGGATAAATTTTCTACATTGGATTTGTGACTCTTACGATTTTTATCCAAAGTTAACATTGAGGCAAAATGAAGTAGAATACTTTGAAAGAATGTTTGAAAAGCATGAACTGGGTTCTCACGGGCTTTCTAATTATGACTATACATTAAAAAATTTGATAATTCTTCTAGAATGGATCGATGAATCTAGTGAGGCAAATCTAAATGAAAAATTTGGTGTTGAACCAGGGGATCTGTATAGAATGGTTGAAACAACATACTGGTTGTCATATTGTCTTTATGAAATTGCAAAATTGATAGGAAGAAAAGATCTTTTGCTAGAAATAGCAAAATTACGATTGAGGATTAAACATGGTATAAAATCAGAATTGATACCTCTTATACAACTTGAGGGAATTGGAAGGATCAGGGCAAGGGCTCTATATAAGGCAGGAATCACAAGTGTTGCTGACATCGACAAGATTTCTGAATCAAAACTAGGATCCATATCAAAAATAGGCGTCAAACTTGCAAAAAAACTAAAGAATCAAATCAAGAATTAAAAATGAGTGCAAAAAGATATTTCCTGTATGGTTGCAACAGGTAATTGAAAGTTGGCCTATCTATCAGATTTTATCATAAATGCAGTTATTGTCTCTGCCCTCTCATTCCTGATTATTTTTTTTATCACCCCTCCTTTTATTAGATACCTCAACAAGAAAGGGAAAACTGTAGTAGACTATCATAAACCTGGCAAACCAATGATTCCCAGGCCTGCTGGTCCTGTAATTTTAATAGGAATTGTAATTGCTGAAATAATATTATATTTGTTAATACTGGACGTAAAAATCATTTCTCTATTATTAACAACTATTATCGCATTTTTCATTGGATATATAGATGACTTGAAAACTATGCCAGGTTGGTTCAAACCTGTCGCCTTGATATTGGCAGCTTTACCCATAGTAATATTAGGAAGTCACGGAAATTATCTTGGATTAATATTTGATAGTGCATTCATACCACTGCTCTATATCCCACTTATTCTTTCTATAATACCTATAGTTGGTAATACCATAAACTCAATTGATGTGTTCAATGGCGTAGCTAGCGGCTTTATCATAATAACAATGATACCATTATTAGTAAGTGTATTATTATTTGGTAACACTAATGTGTTTTTAATGAGCCTTCCGTTGTTCTTTGGTAGTATTGCAATATATCATTATCATAAATTTCCAAGCAAAATATTTCTAGGTGATTCAGGCACACTGTTATTAGGATCGATGTATGCGGCTTTATTAGTAGCAGGAAATTCAGAAATAATTGGTGTGATAGCACTCTTACCGGCAGTAATGAATTCGTTCTTATTTCTCTCTAGTGTAAAGAAAATAGTGGAACACAGACAGGTTAAGACCAGGCCAGTAATATTAAGTGATGACTTTAGATTAATTGCATCCAAAGAAAGTCGCGCACCGGCGACATTAGTAAGACTCATTTTAGCTAGAGGCCCATTATCTGAAAAGGAAATAATAAGTAGAATCCTTATATTAGGAACGTTCTCATCGGTACTGGCATTCATTTCAATTGTTATTCAATATTCAATCATGAAGGGAATAATATCATTATGAGATTGTTTGGACTGTTCGCTCTTATTTTCATAATGTGGAGTATGATAGTGATAGTTTCATTCTTTCTGATATTCATTATTGGTCCACTACATGTAAACGTGTTCAATAATTCTTCTGATGGACTAATCTCCTCAATAATCAAGGCATCGCTAGCTATTGGATTGGTAGTCGGGTTGATTTTGTTATTGGGAATCCTTAAAACAAAATATTTACGAAAGACATTACTAAAGAGTTAAACCTGAAATGTAAACGGTATTTTATTATTTTACAACTAAGAGAAAATGGTTATGATGGTATAATGTTATAATGTTATAACGCAATCAAAACTTTGATATGGCAATATTTTCTAATTCATCAAGGATCTATATCCGTGAGACTCTTAACAAATCCTTTAGTTTTACTTCCATTCCATATCTATTTTCTTCATGTTTCATGTGATTGTAAATCTTGAGAACCTCGATAGCATTTTTGAAGAGATTAAATTTTCCATTAATTTTCATCTGAATGAACTTGAAAACAAGTGCATAAATCTGAAACTTTTTCAAAACTTCTCTTCTATATGCATTAAAATCATTAATGTGTTTGATAAATAATTGTGCACACCATGTTGATGGAATAATTCCCTCGCCAAGCAAAGGATATACAGTGCCAATAGATTCACCGACCCCTACAGTTTTCCTACCATCAGTAAAAGGTTCGGAATTTTTTGGTGGACTTATTCTGACTGGACGACCAACCTTTTTTATTACTTCACACTTGTGCTTTTTCAAAAATTCATCAACAAATGGATTGTTATTTTTTCGCTCATAGTCTCCGGCTCCAATATGCGCATAACCATTTTCTAATGGAAAGTACCAAAAGTAGCCTTTCATCGAGGGAAAAGCTTTTAGATAAAAATCATCAAAAGGAGTTTTATCCTGATATTTCACTTTATACTGAATACAGGGTATCCACATTTCCTTTTGCGGGCGTGGTAAATAATTTCGGTGAAAGCCTGTAGCATCGATAATAAGATCAAACTCTGATTCAAGATTCTCTTTTTTTGGAATAACACCAAATTGGATGTCAGTACCTCTTGTCATGTCCTTGATTAATTTTATTTTGTCATAAGTAACCATTCCTTTTAATCCCACATCAATACTACTATCGTCTTTACTACTTTGGCTCATATCGACCTTCATGCTTTTTCCCTCATGTAAAATATAATCATCAAACCTTAGACCACATTGCTTGATCAAATCTTCCATTACATTCTCACAAGTTGCCCACGCACAAACTGCATCATGTTCTTCAATAGGCATCCTTTCAAATCCCTTGACGTAATTATCATGATCATTACTCAAGCCGTTCATAAGATAAGCGCCTGCGACTCCCATTCCAACGACTGCTATCTTCATTTGGTAACGACAATTAACATATTGGTAAATAAAAATGTGATGTTTTCACTAGTCTAGTCTATTAGATATCTCTTGTATGATAAATTATATTAGTTATTAAAATTAGAATGCATGTAAGAATACAAGTTGACCAAAAATATTCCCAAATATGTTAGACTCGGTATGCTCCTGCTTGTTATGGGTGCCATAATTGTAGGAATTGGAACATATTTGAGCAAAGGTTCATTGTCATTTTATGGATTAGTAATGGCCATATGCGGGTTTGTCATTTATTTCTCAGCTTCAATTGCATCAAGAAGAAAAAATATGAACTAGGCATCATGATATATTCATCCATTCATCTCCTTTGGGTGTGACATTC
>DASVGC010000018.1:0-2146 GCA_036379735.1 Nitrososphaeraceae archaeon | reverse complement strand
TTTCTTCCAATGGATCGTCTTGAAAAACAAACCAGGGCATAATAATATCGACTTCTGGATCATCTAAGAATGTCTGTATAGCAAATTTATAATCATCTGCATTAGCAGATCCTGTAACATCCAATGGATTTCCTATAACATATGTTGAAGGATAGTGTTCATGAAATTTCTTTTTACTCTCTTCACTCATCTCTGCTATCTTTAAAGATAACCTTTCAAAATGATCTATTGCTGCTATTACGGGTCCTGCTCCATTTGTTACTAATGCTACTCTATTTCCTTTCGGAATCGGTTGCCAAGTCAATGCTTTTAATGAACCAGTTAGTTCTTCATAGCTATCAACAGATATAATGCCAGCTTGATCAAAAGCACCTTTTACCACTGAATAAGAACCGCCCAGCGATCCTGTATGAGACTCTGCTTGTTTAGCACCTCGTTGTGACCTTCCGTTTTTAAAAACTACTATTGGTTTTTTCTTATCCTTTATTACGTTCTTGGCAGTATTCATAAATTTTCTGCCATCGCCAAGCCCTTCTACATATAATCCGATGACAGAGGTTTTAGGGTCTTCAGAAAGATACCAGATCATGTCTGCCTCATCAACATCGGAACGGTTTCCATATGAGATCATTTTACTCATTCCAAAGGAGTCAGAGGTTTCCATAAATGCTATTCCAATCGTACCGCTCTGAGACAAGAATGCTACATCACCTGTTTTGGGTCGTATCATTCTTTTGTGTCCTTGGAATGCACAATCAAGTCTGTTTTCTCCATTAAACATCCCGATACAATTTGGTCCTATTATCCTTACATGTAATTTAGAGGACAAATCTTTGATTTTTTGCTCGATTTCAGCTCTTTCACCGCCAAGTTCTTTACCACCTCCAGAAATTATGACCATATTATGGATTCCTTTTTTGCCGCATGTTTCCAATATATCTGGAACAAATTTAAGATCAACTGTAACTATCACCAAATCAACTGGTTCGTCAATGGCGTCTAAACTTTTATACGCCTTTAGATCAAGTATATGGTCATAACCTTTTGCATTCACCGGAAAAATTTTTCCTTTATAATCATATTTTGAGAGGCTTTTGAGAACAGAATTTCCTACTTTGTTTTCCTCAGGAGAAGCGCCTATTAATGCAATTGATTTAGCATTAAAAAAGATATCCATATAGCTTGAATCTGGAACAGAATTAGAAATTGTATCTTCATTCACGTTTGTCTTTAATAGAATCTTGGCATCTACAACATAGTAATTTTGAGGATATACAATAATAGGATTAAAGTCTACGCTATCAATATATTTTGCCATATCAGTACCGAGATTGCCAATTTTAACGATAGCATCACATAAAATATCCAAGTCAACAGGTTCCGATCCTCTAAATCCTTTAAGAATTTTGTTTCCTTTTAAATCATTAATCATATCCAATGCATCTTCTTTTGTAATTGGAAGTACTCTAAAGGAAATGTCCTTAAATAATTCAGTATAAATTCCTCCTAGACCTAGCATGATCACTGGTCCGAATTGAGGATCATTTTGTAATCCTACTATTAATTCGATTCCTTTAGGAACCATCTTTTCTAATAATACCCCCTTAACATCATATTCTTTTGACAGACGACCATGCATGTCTAAAAATGCTTCTTTTGTTTCCTCTTCATTTTGTAACCCAACCTTGACTCCTTGTACATCTGTTTTGTGTAAAATTTGATCAGATACTATTTTGGCGACTAGCGGAAAACCTATTTCTCTTGACTTTACTAGAGCTTCAGAATCACTAGTAACTATAGAATATTCTGGCACCTTTATACCATATTCAGATAATATCGATTTTGCTGATTCTTCTGTAATTATTTTGCTACCTTTTTGAACATTATCATCAAATATTCTTCGTACTTTTTCACTATCTACCATAGAAATACCAAAAAGCTTTAGTGTAGTTTCTAATTAACTTTACTTTTTATTCAATATTATTTGACTGTGGACGAATAGATTTTTACTCATTCATTATTGTTTAACTTGTCAAGAGACTGAATAAGTATAGACCTTCTTGATTCTTCAGTCATCAATTCCCTTGTATTTTCAATCAATATTCTACATACATCCAATTTCTTTCTAATTCCAGAAACAAAGTTA
>DASVGC010000017.1:0-2447 GCA_036379735.1 Nitrososphaeraceae archaeon | reverse complement strand
TGAGAAATCCGATATTCGAACCCAATGCAAATTGATAATTTGTTTTTTAGAATCATTTAATACTTGTCTAGTTAGTAAGATATCATATTTTTCATGAATTAATTCTCTGATCGACTCTTCACTTAGTGGTGTTTTAGCGTATCTATCATAAATCAACCTTGCAATTTTTTTATCATATAGTGCCTCTTTACTAATAATACCAAGTCTTTTCGCTACCATCCACACTTTCCAATTTAAAAGATAAGTATTATTTAGCGACGCGATCAGGATTGATTCGATATCGTAATCACCATCAAGTACAGATTGAATGTGAAATTTAGTAATTCTTGCAGAAGATGTTAAAAGAATTCTATATGGATCACTTCGAGTTTCTACTATATATCCTAATTTCGATGAAATAATTGTAGAAAATAAGGAGGACAAGGTATTATTTACTTTTGTACCGAATGTGGAATGAATGACAATTTGATTTTGAGTATCAGAACTTTCTACTACGATTTTCTTGGTGTCTGGAACAAGATTGAATGTACTGAAAAAATTATCTATTACTGAATTGTCTGCACCTATTTTTTTTCCCACTATCAAGTTTCTGACTTTTCCCACTTCTTCAGCGGTGTAATAATCAACTGGAATTAATTCACCTACCCAGTGCGGAACATTAATCTTAGCGCCATATAATGGTTCAACGTTGACCTCAAATTTCGATTCGTTAATTGATATGACCCTCCATTGGGTACCTTTGAGTACAAATACATTTCCTTTCTCTCCATAATCACCCACGAATTTTTGATCCAATGTTCCTATTCTTTTTTTACTAATAATATCTATTACTTGAAACTTGAGAATATGAGGAATCATGGATATATTTTCAAAGTAATATTTATATGATTTGATCCTACGTCTAAAAGCATTAGTTTCTCTATTATACATTATTATTTTATTTCTATCAAGAAGATCCAAGCAGGATTCAAGAGTACATGTTGAAAGATTAAGGAAAGGATATGCTCTTGTCACAATAGAAAAAGCTTTGTCAACACTAACGTCATCCCTTCTTTCTAACGTCAATCCTACCAAATGATGGGACAGAACATCAAGAGACTTGAGATGTATTGATTGTTGTTCAACAGATCTATTTCGCATTCTTCTAATTAATCCAATAGACTCAACTTCATCATCAGGAATATTAGTAACAATCAATCCTTTAGCTGAACGTCGGTTTTGATGACGACTTCTCCCAATTCTTTGCATTAATTTTGAAACTTGTCTGGGAGAACCATAATGGATTACCAGATCAACAGAACCAATATCCAAACCTAATTCTAATGAAGAAGTACATACGACTATTCCCGCAGCACCGGTTCTTAATTTGTATTCAGCATCTTCGCGAATTTCTTTTGATAAAGAACCATGGTGTACGTCTACATTAACTTCTTTTTGAGTCTTAAGAATGGTCCCGAAATATTCAGCTTCGTCCCTTGTGTTTGTAAATAGAAGAACGGAACCTGAAATATTATTCGTCTTTATATATTCTACAATAAATTTGGCTACATTATAAATGGAACCGTTCACAAATTTTATCTTTAGATCATATTCTCTCACAGATCGATCTTGAAGAATTGCACATTTTTGATTCGATCCCACAAGAAACTTACCTGTTTCTTTTACATTTCCCAATGTTGCTGATAATCCTATTCTTGTTATAATATTCCTGGAATGTTGCTGCAATCTTTCAAGCGACAGAGACAAGTGAGAGCCTCGTTCACTGGAAACCAATTCATGTACCTCATCAATAATAACCCATTTTAAGGATTGAAAAGCTTTTAACAGATTCTCGATAGTTAAAAGTATTGGAATCGATTCAGGCGTAGTTATCAAGATATCTGGAGGATTATGAGTTATTTTCTTTTTCGTTTTGGCTGGGGTGTCGCCGTGTCTTATTTCGACAGTTAATTTCTCTGTGTCAGCATATCGAATTATTCTACGCAAAACATCATTATTAAGAGATCTTAAGGGGGTCACATAAATTACTTTGATCCCTGCTTCTCCTTTAAATAAAGAAAGTAATTTAATTACAGGTAATACTGCAGCTTCTGTTTTTCCTGATCCAGTTGGTGCTACTAACAGGCAATTATAATCTCTGACTATCACCTTTAAAGCTAAGTTTTGTATACGAGTAAGCGAACTAAACCCATAATCATAATATTGACTGGTTATGATTTTTTCAATATGTTCAAATTCAGCCTTCGATGGACTAAACTTATTACTGATGACCTGTTGATTTCTCCTGTTTTGATTGTGAATTAGATTTTTCATAAACCATTATCGAAAATAGACCAGCGATGAATAAACCTACTGCGATCCACACGTAGGAATCGAAATTGGGTATTGATTCTAGAACCATAATTCATTTATTAATTTCTGTCATTAATATATTTTATATTTATTAA
>DASVGC010000016.1:0-5419 GCA_036379735.1 Nitrososphaeraceae archaeon | reverse complement strand
GGCCTATTGTCCTATCGGAATTTCGGAAAATAATCCCATATTAGAGATCATTAAATACATAATTTTCCATAAATTTTCAGAATTTCAAATTGATAGGCCAAGCAAATATGGTGGAAACATAAACTATGATAACTTTATGAATCTTGAAAATGACTATATTCAGAAAAAAATCCATCCCAAAGATCTCAAGGACTCTGTTTCCATTTATCTTAATAAGGTAATTGAACCAATTCGAAGTCACTTTAGTAAATGGACTATTTTAAATGAACTATAAGATCATGGTCTAGGTTACAAAGAATTAAATTAATATTAAAAGCCATATTCAGGATATTTTGAATAGTACCTGCGACATTGTAATCAAAAATGTAAATGCAGTTATTCCTTTTAATGGTATTGTTAATACCAATATTTTGATTGAAAATGGAAAGATAAAATCACTAGAAAGCAATATAGAAAATGTTAGTGCTGACAGAATAATTAATGCAGATAACAAATATGTTCTGCCGGGTATAATTGACCCCCATGTCCATTATGGTGTTTATACCCCAATAAATGAAGCTGCGATAACTGAATCCAGTTCTGCTGCTACTGGTGGAATAACAACCATAATTCGCATGATTAGATTGGAGGGGAGTTACAGAAAAATTGTCAACCATCTTGAGGCAAGCAAGAACACCCACATTACCGATTATGCAGTGCATGCCTCAATTCTAGAATCTCAGCAGACTAACGACATGAGTTACCTCAAAAGTATCGGGATTAATTCCTTCAAAATTTATATGAATCTAGGATCCCAACTTAATAGAATTCTCGCAGATTTAGATCCAGGTTCAACTTCACTAAAAGAGATGGAGGTAAATACCACAGACAATCTACTCACTGAGATAATCAAGACGAGTGCATCGTTGAATTCAGTTGTTTTGGTTCATGCAGAAGATCATGAATTGTGTTCCAAAAACATACAAGAAATGCGCAAACAAAACGAGCATGTTAGTTCAAAAGTTCTTGAATTATGGTCATCACTAAGACCAGAACAATCTGAAGTAAATTCAATAAGAAAGATAATGAATATTGCATTAAATTACAAACCAAACTTGTATTTTGTTCATATAGGGTCGTCAGAAGCGCTGGATGAAATTCTCAAATATAAAAAATTGCATCAGGATATCAATATTTGGATTGAAACCTGTCCTCACTATTTAACACATAGCACAGATTTTGACGATATTAAAGGTAAGGTAGTTCCTCCTTTGAGACCAAAAGATAACATAGAAAAGTTGTGGTATGCATTAAAAGCTGGATCCATTGATACTATCGGAACTGACCATGTTGCCAATCATTTGAAATTGAAAAAAGCCGAGGATAATTTCTGGAACGCACTATCAGGATTTTCAGGTTTGGCCACAATGCTTCCCGTAATGCTCAGTGAAGGAGTAAATAAGAAGAGAATCGATCTTCTCAAGTTATCCGAAATATGTAGTGCCAATACATCGAGGATCTTTGGATTATTTCCCAAGAAAGGTACTATTATGGAAGGGTCGGATGCCGATCTAACGATAATAGATATGGTAAAGGAACAAAGGGTAACTCCAGATATTTTAAATTCTCATTCAGATTATTCTATTTATGATGGGTGGAAACTTAAGGGATGGCCGGTAATGACTATTGTGAGAGGAAAGGTAGTAATGGAGGATGGAAAAGTAGACCAAACAAATATTGGTCATGGTAACTTTGTCGAAATTTCTCCAAATTATCAACAAAAGTCAAAATAGATATGAACTTTTGTCTACAAATCGTTTAAATTACATTTTGTTCCCATTACCATTAGTTATTGAAGAACATTTTAGAAGTACAGGACGTCAAGAAGTATTTTCCAGTTAGTAAGAGTATTCTCTCACTTGTAAGCACAAGAAAAAACTATTACAAGAAGGCATTAGATGGGGTCAGCCTAAATGTTCCAGAAGGACGAGTATCTGTTCTGGTGGGTGAATCAGGTTCGGGCAAATCTACTTTGGCCAGAATAATTCTTCGGGCAATTGATCCGGATTCAGGTTCAATTATTTTTGATGGCAATAATATCACAAATAAGAACGGAAAAGATCTTTGGTATTATCGTAAGCAGGCTCAAATGATTCATCAAGATCCATATAGTTCATTAAATCCATTAATGAAAGTCTTTGATATTATAAAGGAACCAATTGATATTTTTTATAAGGATTACTCAAATGAAGAACGTACAAATAAAATACTTTCGGTATTAGATGATGTAAACCTTAAACCATCGAAAGTATTTGCCGAAAAGTACCCCCATATGCTGTCAGGAGGTGAAAGACAAAGAGTTGCAATCGCTAGATCACTTGTTATTGAACCGAGATTAATCATTGCAGATGAACCTGTTTCTATGCTTGATGTTTCAATTAGAGCACAGATACTCCAAATAGTAAAGCAATTAAGTGTTAGTCGTAAAATAACAGTATTTTACATTACGCATGATTTGGCAACATCAAGATACATTGGAGATGATATCTCAGTCATGTATGCAGGCAAAATAGTTGAAAGTGGTCCCATAGATACAGTATTATCCAATCCTTTACATCCTTATACACAGGCATTATTAGATGCCATTTCAGAGCCGAAGTTTGAGGATATAGACAAGCAGAAAGTTATCAGAATTAAAAATTTTGATTCGACTCCTGCACAATCTGGCTGCAAATTTATCAATAGATGCCCTTATAGTATGGAAGTCTGTAAAAAGGAGCCTGAATTAGAAATAAAGGAAAACAACCATAAAGTATCATGCTTTCTGTACGAGAAAAATTAAAAAGTTTAACATACTACCAGATAAGTATTGTATAACAGTAACAGAGAAAATAAAAAACTAGTGGATGTTTAATTTTTTAGGAACGAACATAATCCAAATTTATTAAGGACATCCTTCCATCTTTTGGATAAAGTATCCGGATTTTTGTATGCTGTCTTCGACTATCTTTGGAGCTTCTTGGACGTGACAAAACTGACATTCTTCTTGTGTCATGGATTGACCATCTTGACCAGCATCTTTTAGATACTCCTTTCCGAATTCAATTGCCTTTTCATGTGGAGTTGAAGATTCCACGATAACGTCAAAGTGCATAGTCTTTCCATCTTTTTTTGTTACATATGTATCATATACTGCACATTCCATGCCAGTATGGTACTAACTGTCGATATTTATTCTATTCAATACCTGCAAAAAATGATCGTCTTCATATTCAGTCATAATTATTATAGGTCAGCAATTTCATAATCTTTGTGGATTTAAGTAGAGAGGAGGAAGACGCCTTAGATGGAAAGAATGGCAGTACTATCTCAACTGCATACAAGATATTGTTATCGATTGGCAAGGCGACTAATGCAGAAAAACTAATTCCGATAGAATGGGTTCATCTTTCGGGTGTGAATTACAACACTATTGGTGACGCCGGAGCAGAATTTCTGTCAAAGTATAGTGAGGAAGCACGATTTGTAGTTCCTACCACAATAAATCCAATGGGATATGATAGTCATAAACCTAATAATCTGTCTAGCCATTTCAAAAACCAACAAGTCAAGATAGCCAAAGCATATGAGAAGATGGGCTCTATGCCATCGTTTTCATGTATACCTTATGAACTATTTCAATTACCAGAAAGTGGACATAGTGTCAGCTTCGCAGAAAGTAACGCCGCAGTAATGGCTAATTCAGTGTTTGGTCTACGTACAAATAAAGAAAGCTCCCTTAGCGCTTTGGCTAGTGCCATAACTGGCAAGTCCCCATATTCAGATCTCAGAATCAACAGCGCAAGAGAACCTAAAATAAAAATTAATATCGATAAGGAATTGGAAACGGAATTGGATTATGGTATATTGGGATATTTTTCCGGTAAATCTGTAAATGAAAGTTGTGTTTCTTTTGGTTCTGAAATTAGTAACATAGACATGTATAAAACCAAATCATTGGCCGCTGCTTTGGGTACGTCTGGTGCATGTGGAATGTTCTCAAGCAAGGATACACATGATGAGACAATATCATTTGGAAAAGAAGAAGAAAGATCAATAATCGATGAACTCAATACTACAGATTCTGGAGATGTAATTGCATTAGGGAGTCCCCAATTAGGAATGTACGAACTGGAGCAATTGTCTAATTTGATTGGTGACAAAAAATTTTCGAAAAAATGCATGATCTTTTGTGCCCGGCCAGTCTACGAAAAATCCTGCAAATCAGGAATAGCCAAGATCCTTGAGAATGCCGGTGCAAATATTATTTGTGATGCATGTACTTGTTTATCTCCACTGTTATCTCGTGAAGAATACGATGGTGTAATTACTAATAGTGTAAAGGCAGCACATTATCTCAATAAATCTAATGGTGTCTCGGTATGCTTAAAGGATCTAAAATCCATAATAAGTGACTATACAAGTAAGTGATATATTTGGAGAGTCTAAAAGGCAAAATAATTGTAGGAGGCACAGCAAGAGGGATGATTCTATTTACTACACAACCTATCAATTTTTTGTCTTCAGTAGATCATACGACCGGCAGGATAACCGATAAAAACCATGAATTGTCTGGAAAGTTTCTGAAGGACAGTATTTTGATTTTTCCATACTCTGTCGGCAGTAGTGTGGGAGCATACTCAATCTTTGAACTCAAATCCAATGGGGTATCACCATCTGGAATAATATGCACTTTAAAGACGGACATCACAACTGCGTCAGGTTGTGCAATTGCGAATATTCCATTGTTAGAACTTTGCAAAGATCAAGTCATTCCTGAAATCGAAAATCCAAGCGAGGGATTAATGGACGCTAATTCGGGATATTTGCAAATCAAAAAGGTTTAATTTAATTCGATTAATTAATTCAAAAGGTGCATGGCATTTGACGGGCGACCGGATCCAAATAAAGGGTATGAAGAGAAAAGCCCATGCACCATCTATGTTATGAAATTCAAAATTCCCTGACGCTGTCATAGGTTAGATTTTATGAAAATACATAATGAATTGTTATTTGAGCTGACTCTTTCATGCGTAAGCTCAAGTTTTAATAATTCAAAGATTGCATGATTGTTTCATGTCCTTACAGGGAATTACAGTGGCTGTTACATCCAGTAGGAGAGCTTCTGAACTTGCGAGTATAGTTCGAAAATTCGGAGGTATCCCATACATTGCTCCGACTATAGGAATTAAGAATATCAATCCACTGAATTCTGAGTGTAACCGCCTTATAGAAACTATTTGCAAGGAGAGAGTGCATTTTTTTATTTTTATGACTGGTGTCGGAGTATTCAATTTGTTTCAAAACCTTCAAAAATTAGACAAGTCGGATACAGCTATTGAAAAATTGCAGGATACGATAATTATAGCAAGAAGTAACAAACCAAGGATGGAACTAAGAA
>DASVGC010000015.1:0-2114 GCA_036379735.1 Nitrososphaeraceae archaeon | reverse complement strand
TCCTACACCTCTTTTTGGATCAAATTGATATCCATCACCGACAAACTTTAGTTTCTTTTCTGGATATCTTAATGTGAATCTCTTGATAAGGAGATGTTTTGAACCTGATTCAATAGCTTTTATGAATCCGCCTGCAGAGTTCATGGGATTAAGATAAGCTCCGCCATATTTTAAGTTAAGAATCAATGAATTATATCAATTACAAATCAAATCTTATTCAGACGAGGCTAAACTGGGACTATTTTGTAAATAGTTCCATCAATTCCCAGGATGTAAAGGTACCCGTCTGGTCCAACCTGAATGTCAGTAATAACTCCAAAACCCTTACCAAATATTATACCTTGAATTTCTTGAGGGGTATCTGCAACCTTATCGGCTAGGGGTGGACTTAATTGCAATTGTTGTCTGGTCGAATCGAGTTCAAAATTATATAGATTGCCAGTTTTTACATCGCCAACGAATATTGTGTTTTCATACTCCGATCCTAATTTAGAAGAATTTAAGAATTTTAAAGCAGTTGGAGCGACGGTTTCCTTCCACACAAATTCCGGATCGCTGTATTTTCCCTTTCCGTCAAAATAAAATAAATCTTCATTAGGATCAAATCTTGACAGGGCCATACCCATTGCCTTTCTCCAACCACTATTAAACCCGGGATAAACGTAATTAATTTCATCCTTATCAATCCCGCCATTTTCGCTGTCCCATAAGTTACCTGTAACAGGATCAAAATCAAACCCAAAGCTATTACGTATGCCATATGCATAGTAGAGTATATCTGGAACTGAATTTCCTAATGGTCCCTCATGCACAGACTTGCCTTCCTGAGTTACTCTTAGTATTCCACTTGTTCCGTCTGGAGAATTGCCTCTCAGTATATTCTGAATGTTGCCCATTCTGCCTCCAACATCCCCAACGACTAAATACACATTATTATCCGGACCTATCACCACTTTTCCACCGTTGTGGTTATTTTCATGTGCTACTATAGTCGAAGTCGCTGGCAAATTTAAAAGTAAAAGTGGATTTACAAGTTTGTTGTCTACGAGCTCGTATCTGTAAAGTCTATTACCGATGACAATTCCAGAATTACTTGCCTCTGTATAGTACAAGAATACAAATGTCTTATCTTGTTGATTCTTTGATATTGCTATTCCTAGCATTCCCAGTTCTACTTCTGTTCCCACTTTTACCTGAAGTAATGGCTCTTGTTGTAAGCTTCCGTTGAGAATTCTCTGTACTTTACCTGTGTTTTTCTCTAGCAGTAGGATATCATCTGGGCCAAGAAATGCCATACTTGTCGCTGGGCCTTTAACGCCATCCTTGAAGAATAGTTCAACTTTCAAAGAAGGGTCAATCAAGTCTTGTCCACTGCTCTCCGGTAAGGCCCTCACATACGCTGCATACGAAATATTGTTCTCACTTATGCTTGAAATTAGCACAAAAGTTGAACTTAAAAGCAAAATTAAAAACGCAAGAACAATGATTCGCCTTCGCATCAATACAAAAATTTCCTGTCAATCTTTTATCTGTTACGACAGATTAGTTGTGCTGACGTCAGTGTTTTCTAATCTTTCCCCTGATAGATTCTATCAAGCTAATGGCGGGATTATTGCAAATATTAGAAGGAAGAGAAACCGATTTTATGTGTCTAAAGTGGATTTAGAGCTTTTAACTGAAAATTAGAGTAAATAGAAAGATAGATAATATGTTTATTCATATTTATCCTCTAATTCATGACACCCAGTCTTATTTCCCTATCATCATTGGATGATAAATATGTAAAAGAGAAAAGCATTACAAATTCAGAACCAGAATGGTTGATGGAAATAAGGAATAAGGCATTTTCAAATTATTCTTCCCTACCACATGAAGTTTCACCATTATACAAAAAATATTCTGATGCTAATCTCCTATATCCAGATCGTGTTTATCTTTCCCAAGGAACTAAAACCTATGAACCAGAAGAATATCTTAACGAAAGAATAAAAGAGCTTCAGAAAGATACGAGTGTCTTAAAAATAGGTTCTTCCATCATTCATTCCAATATACCGGATAAATTAAAAAAACAAGGTGTCGTCATTTCGGATCTTAGAACTGCATTAAAGGAATAT
>DASVGC010000014.1:0-3053 GCA_036379735.1 Nitrososphaeraceae archaeon | reverse complement strand
GATGGATCTCTAAAATGGAAATCTAAATTAGATGGCAAGATACGTTCGTCGTCACCATGCATGTCCGAGGATTCTGTTTTTGTTGGAACATACGAGGGTGGAATGTACTGTCTGAATAATGTGGACGGTATTACAAAATGGAACAAAAAGATATCAAGTCCAGTCTTATCATCCCCTTTATTGGTAAAAGATAAAGTAATATTTGGAACTTCTGATTGTACGCTCTATTGCTTCAACCTTGTAGGTTCCAAAATATGGAACTTTCAAACAGTTGGAAAAATTTGGTCTTCGCCTTCGTCAAGTGAATTTGACAGACTTTTGTTTTTTGGAGGTCTGGATTCATTTATTTATGGTATAGATTCTTCTACGGGCAAACAAGAGTGGAAATTTCCGACGATGGGTTCCATCGACTCTTCTCCATGTTTATCAAGTGGTATGTTATTTGTTGGTTCACGAGATGGTATTTTGTATTGTTTTGAGAGGTATAGAGACCCATCATATATTCATTAAGCGCTAACTTGTCATGAAAAGGTATGAAATGCTTAATTCGTGTTAGTTTTGGCTGATACTTTGAATACCGTACCATCATGTTTGTAATTGCTCAGGACATACAGGTTTCCGTCAGGACCAATCTGAAGATCTGTAATTATTCCAAAATTTCTACCGAAAGTTACGCCACCTGTTTCTTGATTGTTATCTGCTGTCTTATCGGCCAATGGGCCTGTAAGAACCAGATGAGTCCTATTTTGATCCAACGGAAAATTAAAAATGGTGCCATTTTTAACACTGCCCACAAACATGTTATCCTTGTACTTTGGACCAAGATTATCACTGTGAATGAACAGTATTGAAGTTGGTGCTATGGTATCTCTCCAAATAAACTCTGGGTCCCTGTAAATGCCCTTTCCTCCAAAGGTCTCCAAGTTTTCCTCATTAAATTCATCAGTCTCGTTAGAGAAACCAATTACTTCTCTCCATCCGCTATTGAAGCCAGGCAACACTAGATTGATTTCATCGTCAGTACTACGACCATTTTCAGTTTCCCAAAGATTTCCAGTTACTAAATCAAAGCCTATACCAAAACTATTTCGTATACCATATGCATAGTACTTGTTTAATGGATCATCATTTCCAAGTACCCCTTTGCCATCAACGACTTCTCCATCAAATGTAATTCTGAGTATGCCGCCTCTGCCGTCTGGTGGAGGACCATCTTTATTGTTCTGAGCTTTAGTAATATATGTAAGATTTTGTACATAATTCAAGTTACCAATTACCAGATACACACTCTTATTATCCGGACCAATTTTTAATACGCCGCCATTATGAGATGGCCCTGGTATCGTTGGGAGATCTAAGAGTAATTTTGGGTTTACAAGCTTGCCATCATCATATTCATATCTATACAGTCGATTTCCCAATACATCTCCTCCATCAATATTTTCAGTTTCAGTGTAAAATAAGAATACATAGTTTGGTTCACTTGCAACTGCAATACCTAGCAGACCTCTTTCACTTACATTTGCAACATTTACATCCAACACAGTTCCAACAACAGAACCATTCTTGATTTCCTTTACTTTACCCGTGTTTTTTTCTATGACAAGAATATCATCAGGCCCCAAAAAATTCATACCTGTTGGAAACTTAAATCCCGAAGAATATTCCTGAATTTGTAAATTAGTGTCGTTCACTCGGGGTAAGTCTGAATCTTCCTGGGCATAAACTATGATATTTTGACCAATTAAAGATATTGATATGAAGCCGGCCAACATTGAGACCAAAATTAAAGAAATGTAATTTGGAGATGAAATTTGCAATTAAGGACTACACGAAATAACTGGTTTAAATTATTTATTAACGTTTACTATAGAGATAAGATCTAGCTATTAATCTCAATTCTGAGCGATAATTAGTTAAGATTGAAAATTAACCAATCAAGAATGCATTTGAAACAAGATAATCAAGACTGACAATAAATGAGATTCGAATTAGTCATAATTTTACGTCAGACTTTATTTTTTTTTGCATCTTAATCAAAGTTAATACCATCTCATCTGGCCGATTTTAAGATTCAAGAGTTCAATTTTGTCAATTAGTTATTTTATCATTGAATGAATAAGGAGTCTTTTAAGTAACTTTCTTCTCTAATTTCCCTATTGAAAAATTCTTGAAAATTCATATTAATTATTTTTCTTTACTACACCTATATGAAAATGAATCTAATCTATGGAATTTTTCTACTATTTGGGATCTTTTTAGCGTCATATGTATTGTGGAATCCTGTATTTGCGCAACTCCCTTCAGCTACCGGAATAGGAGTTGTAATAAATACTCCTACTGATTCTGCTAATTTACCAATTGGAGATTTGACAATTCACGGCACATCTTCAGATAGTAACACTACTGACTGCCAAGTATTTGCAGATTGGAATGATCTTAAACCAATGCAAAGTGTTACTGCCAATGGGCCTAAAGGAAATTCAGATTATTCAAAATGGAGTTTTACATACACTAGTGGTTACCATGGCATAGTAGAAGGTCCTAATGAACTAACTTCAAAAATAACTTGTTTTGAACAAGGTCAAAACGCATCATCAAAGTCCTATTCAATTAATGTTACTGGAATAGGATCCACGAGTGATATTACGAACAATATTACACAAAAATCCACTGAAATAGTAGATACTGAAGATTTAGGTGTTAAAGATACCAACATAATGCCCGCTAACAGTGATACGAGTAATACCGACAGCACCAACGATACTGTTCAATCCACTGAAGATGTAGGTATTTTACCTAATGGAGATACCAACATAATGCCTGCTAACAGTGACACGAGTAATACCGACAGCACCAACGTTACTGTTCAATCCACTGAAGATGTAGGCGTTGAAGATGTAACTAGTCAAGATGTAGCTAATGAAAATGCTGGTGTTGAAGATGTAACTAGTCAAGATGTAGCTGATGAAAATGCTGGTGTTGAAGATGTAGCTGATGAAGATGTAGCTGATGAAAATGCTGGTGTTGAAGATGTAGCTGATGAAGATGTA
>DASVGC010000013.1:0-2848 GCA_036379735.1 Nitrososphaeraceae archaeon | reverse complement strand
TCCTTCAAAGACAATGGTATGTCGACAGCTGTAACACATGCAAAAATGATTAATATGAAGAGAATCATTTGTGCCTCCACGGGAAATACTTCGGCATCTGCTGCAATGTACGCTGCGAATGAAAATATTGAATGTGAAGTTTTTGTGCCAAAAGGTGAAATTGCCCCAGGTAAACTTGGTCAAGCATTTCAATTTGGCGCACAGGTAATTGAAGTAGATGGCAATTTCGACGACGCCCTCACATATTCATTGAAAGAGGCACAACAGTCGGGAGCATACACAGTAAACTCAATTAACCCATTTAGAATTGAGGGGCAAAAGACAATTGTATACAGGGCACTTGAATATTTGGATTGGAATCCACCAGACTGGATTGTTTATCCGGGAGGAGCATTAGGAAATACCTCCAGTTGTGGAAAAGCGTTAATTGAACTTTATAGTCTTGGGTGGATAAAAAAAATTCCAAGACTGCTAATTGTTAATGCGGAAGGGGCAAATACTTTTTATGAATTAACAAATGGACTTTTCGGTAGAGAAGAATTAACCTGGAACGGTGGAAAACCAAACATTAGTTTAATCAATGATTATTATAAAGAAAAAGATAAGCAAGGAGTCAAACCTCACACGAAAGCCACTGCTATCCAAATAGGTAAGCCTGCAAATTTGATCAAAGCATTAAGATCGTTAGACTTTACAAATGGGATGGTTATGCAAGTCTCCGACAAAGAAATGAGTGATGGAATGGCATTAGTAGGCTTGAATGGTTTTGATTGTGAGATGGCGTCAGGCGCTGTACCTGCTGGAATAAGAAAACTAAGGCAACAGGAGATAATTAAAAAAGATGACGTCGTGGTAGGAATATTGACAGGCAAACAAAAAGATCCAAAATTATCGATTGACTATCATTTGAATCAAAATAATGCTTTTTCCAAGCCACCTGTAGCTAAATAGGGAATGTCGCAAGATTTTACTACTTTAAACTATGAGAAAATAGCCGTTCGGATAACAAAATTCATATCAGAACAAGTAAAATCCAGAAAGAAAAACGGGGTTGTCATAGGATTAAGTGGTGGACTTGATTCGTCGGTTTGTTTAATGTTAGCATCTAAGGCATTGGATAGGAGCAAAATTATGGCACTTATCATGCCAGAGCGAGGATTTACCCCACAAAAGGACATTGACAATGCATATGAGCTGACGCGAAAATTGAAAATTAAATACAAAGAGATTCGCTTTGAAGCTGCAAAAAAGACTCTACTAAGAAACCTACCCGCCGACAAACTCTCTGGGGGAAACCTTTCAGCTAGGTTGCGCATGGCCTTGTTATTCCATTATGCAGGTAAAGGAAATCTTCTGGTTTTGGGGACTTCAGACAAGAGTGAAATAATGATCGGATATTTTACAAAATTTGGAGATGGTGCCGCTGATATGCTTCCAATAGGCGGATTATACAAGACTCAAGTCAGGATCTTGTCAACAAAATTAGGCGTTTCTGAACAAATAACCATTCAGCCAAGCAGTCCCAGATTTTGGAAAGGACATGAAGCAGAAAAAGAGCTCGGGCTAACATACAATGAAATTGATTCCATCTTACAATATTATCTTGCAGGAGACTTGGACAAATGTAACTTGAGTAGGAGGAAAATAAAAATGGTAACTGACTTGGTTAGAAAGTCTAGTCACAAGAGGGAACAAATGCCAATATGCGACCCTTTTTAGTTTGACTTTTATACTGTATAAAACCTTTGAATAAGGTTGCCAGTATCTAGCAATCAGCTAAAGATAATTTCTATCATTGCCACTATTCTAGGAGTCTATGGTATGGGGATATTTATTCAAACAAATTCACCAATTTTCCTGTTCGCTTCTATTGCAAATTTAAGTCTTGCAGCATTTTTTTGGTATAAATACAGTAAAAAAAATAAGAATACCTTGTCAAAGAAGGACAAAAGGTCCTAGAATATACGTATCTACGGAAGGAACACTATTATCAAAGCCATTGACGCTAGTGAGGCAAGAAGTATGATTGTCGCCTTCCACATTGCTTTAGATGCCTTTTCACCAATGTCCCATATACCACCTTCCACGTATGTATTCTTAATTCTTGAGTAACTGTATACTTTTTCGAAATCTGCTGAAGGTGTCCATGTAAAATCGTATTTCGGCTTATTCTTTTTTATGGTAATTGACTCATCATAATTTTTCTTTCCACTGACATCGGATAAGACTTCATATGCTTCAACAATTTTCATGAATTTTTCCTTTGAGCCTTCATCCTTATTTTTGTCCGGATGATATTTCAATGCAAGTGTCCTAAATGATTTTCTTATTTCATCCATAGAAGCGTTCTTGTCTAATTCCAGTGCTCTGTAATAATCATCCACATGTTATTCCACAAATATCATATAAATAATCATTTCATATTGTGATTCGTTCTAAAAAGAGCTACACATCTGTTATCTTAACAAGTCCCAATGAGTATAAAGTTTTTTTAATTAGATAGCAAGCATCATATACACCGACAAAATACCATTATTATTCATGAGTTCGGAAAATCCGGATACCAAGTTCATTGTCCCTATAAAAGCAGTGGAAAAAACTATCAAATTGGATGATAGAGCAAAAAAAGAGTTGCAATCCATTGGAATGATGGATGAAAAAGGTAAATTAAAACTGAAGGGCGTGAGTCCTAAAATGTTAAAAAGAATGAAGCTCGAAGCAGTTGATTGTCCAGTTTTTAAAAAGGAATTGGGATTCATACAATGCTATGTATGCAGTAATTTTCATAGTAGAATTATGGGTAAAGTCTATTGTAAGGGAGAACCATTAGGATAACTTTACTAAAAAT
>DASVGC010000012.1:0-2586 GCA_036379735.1 Nitrososphaeraceae archaeon | reverse complement strand
AATAAGCGAATCACTGTATCCATTGATCGAAGTAATCCCGTTGCAGCTATTGGATTATTACTTGTCTATTTGTAACAATGCAAATCCTGACTATCCGCGCAACCTCGCAAAATCAGTCACAGTAAAATAATTGTACCAAATTTGAATTGAATTTCAAGTAAGGCCCGTCAATTAATCTTTCATACTACTATATTTTCAATATTCTTTTCGTATTCATCTTCTAGTTTTCTCAAGAAAATATCCTTATCAAGAGATCTATTTAACTTCAACAATAGCGTTATTATGGCTCCCCCTGATCCCACTCCTTCTTTAACAACACCCTTGTCGTACATTAGTAATCCATTTTTTGTCGATCTGTCTAGTCCGGGATTTACTGATAAAATGGGTATGTCTGGAGAAATTGTCCTAACCAGAAAATCTAAATCTGAATTCTCATCTTTGGTAACATAAGAAGTGGTACCAATACAGATATTGTCAAATGAAACATTTAGAGAAGCCATAAATGCAAGAACTGCTGCCATTTGCGTACCTCCTGCAAGCATTACCTTAGATCCTGATTGGATTAAACCTGTTGCAATTCCAGCAACTGCTGGTATCATTGGATCGCCAAATAATGACACTGTTTTGAAGGGATCTTTTAACTCTGATACGCCGTTATTTTTGATGGCTTCCTGTACAATTCGGATTTTCAAATCATGCGGATTTGTTGGCATACTGCTACTTATTTTGTAATTCGCATCAATCCCAAACCCTGTCAATACTCCTAGAGCCGTAGTCGTCCCACCGGGAATACTTTCTCCTAAAACTACTAGGTCGTTTGACTTTGATAACTGTCTACCCAGTACATTGCCGTAATCAAAAGCTTGATGTGTCTCGAAGAGTTGCAGTGCTGCCTCATGTTGAATATTTTTTCCATGGCTAATTCCAAAGGAAATAAATGGTATTTTAGGATCAATTTTAGAACCCGAATTTACTACTAAACATGGTATTTTTCCGAGTAACAGTGCAGTTCTTGTCAATAATGCTGGGGTTGGTATTCCGTCCGGTGTGGCAGGTACTCCGGGGATAGAAAAACATCTCCCATGATATAGAAATTCAGCATCAGCAGGTGATGTGTACTTTATAAGATCTGGATTTGCTCCTGCAAAAGTTATACCTGGGACCTGACATGTTTCTGTGTATGAAATAACGCACACAAATATTGGATTTGTGGTGTGAAATTTATCAATCACGTTACTTTTATGGGAACAAATGATATCAAATTCTCTAGACATATGCTATTCATCATTTACCATATATTTTAAGAATGCCTCTTTAGATTTGAAATTGAGCATTGGATTGTTTGTTCTTTCATTTAGTATTGTTGATGTTGGTGTCATTCCATAATTGTGTCCAGGATACACTACTAGAGAATCTTCTAACTTTGCAATTCTGGATAGACTATCGTACATACTATCAGGACTACTTCCAGGAAGATCCACTCTGCCAATATTACCTACGAATAGAGTATCTCCTGTAATAATATCTTCTTTATCTACAATTAGGCAAATGCTATCTTCTGAATGACCAGGAGTATACAAAACCTCTAATTCGACCTGCCCGACATTGATAATCTCTCCTTCTCTCACTGATCTGTCCTTTTTAAGGGAGGATTTTTCGTGCTGGATTATCGCAGCTTTTGTAATTTCAGCAACTTGATCATTTCCCAAAACATGATCAAAATGTGTATGAGTGTTTATGATGTACTTTGCTGAAATCTTGTTTTTCTCTAAAAACTCTAATATTTTTTCAAGATCCCATGAAGGATCTATTATAACTCCAACTTTATCATGTTCGTCAAAAACGATATAACTAAAATTTTGCATGTTACCTACCGGAATCTGTACTATTTTCAAATTCAGATCACATCTTGCTCTGCTTCAATTGGTATCCCAATTTTCTCAAGATGAAGCTTACCGACGTATTCTTTATTCATTGTTAGGCCTTTTTTGATTCTATGAAAAGTAACAGTAGCATCAGCTCTGACACATTTTTCGTGAAAGGATCCATCATTTGGATCTAGTCCAGAAGGGATATCGACTGATACAACATACTTTTTTGATGCGTTAATTAATTCAATTGCTGACGAAAAAGGTTCTCTTATTTCACCCTTAATCCCAGTACCAAAAATACCATCAATAATTATATCAGATTCTGATACTATTTTTCCGACCAACTCAAGAGCATCTGGACCTATGAAGATTTTTATCGATTTCATTTTTTGAACAATGGACCAATTCACCATTGTCTCTTCAGTTTTCATGTTCTTTACATCACCTAAAAGTACTATGATAACCTCTACCCCATTTTGGGACGACAGGTGTCTAGAAGCGACCATCGCATCTCCTCCGTTATTCCCAGTTCCGCAAAATGAAATTATTTTTTTGCTTGCAAAGCTAGGCCCTTTTTCCGACACAATAAAATCTGCTAAACCATGTCCTGCATTTTCCATCATCAGTAACTTTTTCATCCCAAAAAGTGAATATCCATTATCCTCTATACTATACATTTGTTCAGATGAAATAGGTTGCTCTTCTAGAGTCATGA
>DASVGC010000011.1:0-2347 GCA_036379735.1 Nitrososphaeraceae archaeon | reverse complement strand
GTTCTTGAAATAGGGACAGGAAGTGCTTCACTTACCACATTCTTTGCCAGTCTCGTAGAACCAGGAGGTCATGTATATACATATGACGTCAATGAAGAATTCATGGAGATTGCCAGCAAGAATCTCAAGAAATCAGGGATGGAAAAAAATGTTACAATGTTTAAACACGATATCATGAAGGAAGGGTTGGCACAATCTAGTATTGATGTTGCAATTATTGATCTAGGAGATCCTTGGAATGTCTTACAGATTGTTCACCAGTGTTTAAAAAATAGCGGCTCTGTAGCAATGATTTGTCCAACCATGAATCAATTGGAAAAGACTGCTAAACGCATGTCAGAGATAGGTTTTACAGATATTGAAAGTTCTGAAATATTGATTCGTAATATTGAGGCAAGGGAAGGGAAGACAAGACCATCAATGCGTATGATAGGTCATACAACTTATCTTATATTTGGTAGAAAAATCATTCAAGATAATATCTCAAATTAGAAATCAATGTGAGTGAACCAAACCTGACTAATCTATGACGACCAATTCGCACCACATTGTATGACTCTGAGGAATATTAAACTGGAGAATTGGATAGAATTAATCCGGATAATTTTTAGAGTTTAACATAACCGACTAAGAGAACAATAGAATATAGTTCAAGATAGATAACTAAAATCAATAGGAGCAAGAGAGCTATTCTTATAAGGAACCGCCATAAACTTGAATATGTTGGCAACTGAAGGTTATTGTGTAAAATGTAAGGCAAAGAGGCAAATGAAAGGTGAATCCCAGGTCGTCATGAAAAATGGAAGGCCTGCTACAAAAGGAACATGTTCAGTTTGTGGGACTAAGATGTTCAAGATTGGCGGTGGCCCCAGCAAAGCAGTCAAGAAAGGCAAGACGAAACCAAAATCAAAGGCAAAAGCAAAACCAAAATCAAAGGCAAAAGCAAGAAGACGATAAAATCCTAATTTCTTTTTTATCTTTTTATTCCACTGATTAAAAACTATTTGATGTTGATTTTAGGTAGTTTGTAACGAATATTGCTTTTCTAAGTTGTCTAATTTTTGAATGTTCCCATAAGAAGATATCAATTCGCGTAACTTAGTTATTGGAGCTTCAGATTTTATTAACTCCCTCGTTATTTTTATTCCCTCGTTCATATCAGTAGCTCTTTCTCCTGCGATTAACGCAACAGCTGCATTGAGAACTACTATATCTTGTCTTGCGCTACTAGACTTGCCATATATTGTTTGTAGAGTCGCCTTTACAGAATCTTCTACAGATTTGATTTGAATTTGCTCTTTTTTAACTACTTTAATATCCATTAATTTTGGATCGACCTCTTGTCTTTCGACTTTTCCAGATTGAAGAATCACCATGGTATTTCTCGAAGTGTTTGACAGTTCATCCATCCCGTCTAAGGAATGAACTAGAAAAATTCTTTTCAAATTTGAATTTAACATTGCACTTGAAACGAGTTCGACGAACTTGGGATCGGAAATTCCAATCACCTGGGAGGTAATATTTGTACACGGATTGCACAGCGGTCCAATAAGATTAAAAATTGTTCTGAACCCAAGTCTTTTTCGTATCCCCGAAATCCTTCTCAATTTCGGATGAAATTTAGGTGCAAACAAAAACGCATAACCAAGTTTTTCAAGTGATTCAATAGTCCCACTCTGTGGCAGGTTCAAATCCAGTCCAATATACTCGAAAAAGTCTGCACTGCCAAATAATCCACTCGCAGATCTGTTTCCATGTTTTGCAACATTTATTCCAGAAGCAGATGCAACTATTGATGCAGCAGTACTAATACTAAACGAATTAGCCATGTCACCACCAGTACCGCAATTGTCAATTAGAGCACCATCAATTCTTGGAGTTATTTGAATACAATTTTGAAGCATAATGTCCCTTACTATCCTTAACTGATTAGAGCTAACACCTCTAAACGTTAACGCAGCAAGGAACGAAGCAATAGTAGAGTCTGGAATTTCCTCCAAAAATATAAGATCTATTGCTTTTACAAAATCACCTGCATCTATCCCATCCTTTGACAAAAGTTTCCTAGTCTGCGTTTGAAGATATTCTGTGGACATTATTTTTTCAGAATATCTATGAAATTTTCCAAAATATGATAACCATTCTTTGTGAGTACGGACTCAGGATGAAATTGAACACCGTATATTGGATACTTTTTGTGCTTCAATCCCATTATTTCCGAATCATCAAGTGAAAATGCCGTTACTTCTAAACAATCTGGAAAATTTTCTCTAGATGCAACTAGTGAGTGATATCTTGTCGCAACAAACGGATTTTCAAGTTTTTCGAATAGTTCGCTGTCTACATA
>DASVGC010000010.1:0-3476 GCA_036379735.1 Nitrososphaeraceae archaeon | reverse complement strand
CCAATGCCCATTCACGAGCTAAACCAATTACGTCAAGTTGAAGTCAATAAAGATTATATCAATGAAGCTATTCAAACTTGCATAGAATGCCTGGGAATAGAGAGGGCTACAAGGACGATAATAAACAGGTCCTACAAAGCGCTAAGAGAAATACTTAAGGAAAGATATGACCTTGAATTATTATCTTCAAAAATCAAATTCTTATTAGATAATGGATTGCTTGCTGATTGCTATTACTATATTGGGAAACTAGTTTGTAGTCATCTTGAAAAAAAAGACAATGCCTCTCAGATAAATTATCACAAGCTTAACAGTATAGCTTTGGACCTAACAAATGATTATGAAAAGGTAAAGAAGATGTCTGCGTTCGTAAAACGCGACTGCAAGCTTGTATTGAAAAATTAAGCGACAGGAGCAGCAACCAATATTGGCTCTATCTCCTTTACCCTTCGTGCCCTTAATTTAGCCTTGTACTTCAGGTTTCTAGGCTTCGTCCTCAGTCTATATCCACAACATGGACACCATAATCCGTCCCATTTTATGAAAATTTCGCAAATCTGGCAGCGCTTTTGACCGCTTACGTACCTTCCTGAACCGACCGGCTTTTGGGCTTTATGTCGTATACATATTCCTTTGCAAGTCATCTTTCCTTCAAGATATAAAAAACACCTCGAGTATTTAAATATGAACATTAATTTTGTAATATTTTGATTATTAAGGATTTATAATATATATTAATTACATGTTTGAGAAAAAGAAAATAAAAAAAATTAAGTCTTTTTTAACTAACGTTTATAGATTTTGTCTGAAAGGCTTCATTCATTGTAAGATATTCATCCAGTCTCATCTTAATGTCGTCTGGCTGAGTATCATCCATACCAGAAAATCCAGCGTCAAATGTAATCTTGTTTCCAGAGACATTTACATTTTCAATTTCCATATCTGCATAGATATTTCCGAGTTCGTCTACCCATGCTTTGCCTTCGTCTTGATTTAATCCGTTAGTTTCTATCGCTACTTTACACATCTTAGTCAATCAAATTCACCTAAAGAAAAGTTAAATTGGAGATTTATAAAGTTGACGTATTATTTTTTGAGGGATCTGCACGTGGATTTAAACCTTAACTGAATTTTTTTTTGTTTTGCGTTAAGCTTGTTCAAATCCCCAGTACTTGACTAGTTCTTTTTCAAACTTGCTAAATTGATCATCACTGAGTGGATCCCCACAATTTTTGTGCGACGGAATTACCTTCATTCCATAAAGCTTGAAATCTACTTCATAAAAATGGACGCTAGGACAGTCACACATTTGCTATTTGTGATTTAGGCATCTCTTATTAGTTTATCTAAATTTAAAGCTTGTAGTGCAATAGCTATTGTTGAATGATGTAGTAAAAGTTTATGAGTGCCTCAACCACTTTAACAGACCTATGGAGTGTTTCAAAAAATGAACTTTATCAAACAACTTTTGACGATTGCATTGTTTTCGACGGTCCTGATAATTTCACCAACTATCATGAATAACGCATTTGCACAAGAAGATGGACGATGGTATGTAGGTGATGGTGCAAAAAATGACATGTATGTAACTTACAAGGTACAGGAACAGGATACAAATGCTGGCCGTCCGTTTTATATGACAATTTATTTTAAAGAATTCAATCAGACTGGCAAATATTGGGTTGCTCCAACTTTTGTAGTCGATCAGGGACGAGTATACAATGGAACTTTTCATTTAAGCGATCTTGATTTGACAGCCCTCGGAACTTCACAAATCCCTCCAGAAATGACAAAGTATCGGAGCGCTTATTCTAGTTCGCTAAAATGGCTTTCATCATTTGTTTCAAAACCCGGTCAATCACTGACTGCACAGTACTGGGGTAAGATAGCATCAATAGGAGGATCTCCTATAGCACCTACTGGAAAGGCTAGTGTAACAACTCCTGCAGGAACATTTGATACTACTACGATTGTATGGCATAAGGGAGTTGACAATATTGTTTGGATCAAAGATGGATTTCCATATCCAATAAAGGCACAGACATATGCAGATATTACTACAGGTAATCCTCCAGTACAATACGCATTTGAGTTACAGACTACAGGTCAGGGCCAACCCGCGCAACCAGAAAGCCAGCAAGAAATACCAGTGCCGCCCCTAGAACAGAGAACAGAACGCGGAACCTATATCATCAGTCTCACATGGGAGCCTGTTACTATAAAACCAGGTAATAATACCAAATTTGGAATCATATTCTATGATGATCAGAAAAATCTACTTTCAGAAGTTGGATACAACTTTGCTATTGTTGACTCTACTGGTCAGCTTTTCTATGCAAAGGATAACCAGCTTGCTGCTGATGGAACTGCAATACAGAACGTAGCATTCCAAAACCCAGGACAAATGACTGTCAGGGTGCTTATTACAACAGCAGGCGCAGTTAGCCCAAGTAACTTTGTAGAAACAGGTCAGTTTGACATAATTGTCCAGTAATCCTTTCTTTTTTTGTAGGATATACTCTTTTAGAGTCTGATACATAGTAACTACAATGACTCCAAAAAGGATGATATTTCTAGCCGCAGGAATATTTGCTGCAATTGGAATTTTGGTAAGTGTGGCAATAATTGCGATAAATGGTGGATTTTCAGGTAGTGGCCCGTCTATTTTTAGTCCCCCTACTTCAAGTGACCTGTGGATACTGGGTAGTAACATAGATAATGCAATGAATTTAACATATTCACTGACAAGCATTGGAGCTAAATCCAGTCTTAAAGATTCAACGGTCTCTATGGCCTTCAATGAGATAGAAGATAAATGGAATGTAAATTTCAAGATAGATAATAGCAGTGGTGCTGTAAACGCATCCGCAAAAGAGTTCAGTGCCAACTTTTCAAAGAAGCAGTTGCTCAGAACAGATCCTATATCTCAAGAAAATGACGTCTTTGTTCAACCAATAGAAAGATCAATCATGGTTGTTCGTGATCTTGCAAAGGAACCAAGATACTTAGTAGTTGGGGCAGTTTGGGACAAAATATTTACTGGATCTTCTACAAAAGATGTGAAAATAGAAGGAGTTGAATCTGTTTCTACTCCGGCTGGTTCCTTTGATGTATATTCGCTTGAATACAAAGTTGGAAATTCGATAAGCAAGATATACCTAAACAAGGACTTGCCATTTCCAGTGATGGCTCAGGCTTATGATGATAACGATAAGGTATTGTATAGTTATGAGCTTCAGAACATATCAAGGTGAATTAGTTAATTGAATCACTACTGTAAATTCATTTATCATATCAAGGTGCACTTGTAACAAGAGGATTGACTCATTACCAAATGATTGAGACACTAAAAACTGCATGCATCGAAGTTAGAAATAGCGTAAAGAACCTAGTTGGCACACCTGAAGGCAACACAAAGATGGGCCCAGGAGCAGGTGGCGACATTTCAAGAAAGATAGACTTGGTCGCAGAAAAAA
>DASVGC010000009.1:0-11561 GCA_036379735.1 Nitrososphaeraceae archaeon | reverse complement strand
GTGGATTAACGAATTCTGAACTGAAAAAGAATTTCTAAACAGATAGGTAATTAATGATCACTAGATAATTACCGCTTACTTTACGTAGAGAATGAAGTTTATTACTATTTTCTTGCCAAGTAGTAGTAATTCATGACATCTCCCTCTACGTTCTTTACGTTGATGTCTTTGAATCCGGCTTCAGTAAGTTTCTTTACTGCCAGTTCTTTACCCCACATAGTACCAAGACCTTCTCCGTTAAAGGCAAGAGAAACCGACATACAGTGCATGGTAGATATTGTATATAGTGTGGGAGCCAAAAGACTATCGATATTTTTCTCCACCTTACTTGAAGCGGCTATGTCCTGCATTAAGAAAAAACCACCACTATTGAGGGATTCATATATGGCCTTTAGAACCTTTGTGGGTTGGGCCTGGTCATGAATAGTATCAAACGCAGTAATGAGATCGAACTTGCCTAGCTCCTCAACTAACAACGCGTCCTTAATTTCAAAGTGAACATTTGTTAGTCCCATATTTTTGGCCTCTTCTTTTGCTGATGATATTCCTTCTTGAGAAATATCACAACCGGTAAAATTGGATCTGGGAAATGCCTTTCCCATTAGATTGATGGCACGGCCTCCTCCACATCCTAAATCTAGTACCTTAATTCCATCTTTCAAACGATTGTTAATTTCAGGAATCAATGGCAATATCTGGTTGGTTAGCATGCTGTCAAAAATTCTTGCAGTTTCTTCTGCTTGCAACTTTTGAAACTTTGGATATTCCGAATATGGAAGACCACCGCCATTTCGAAAGCATTCAACGATCTTATCTTCTACATTACCCATTAGTGAAACATACTGGGTCAAAACAGCTAGATTATCAATTCCTGATTTTCTTGTCAGAAACGCAGAATGCTCTTTAGGGAGATGGTATTTCTCTGTTAAGGGATCGTATTTTATAATGTTTCCTGTTACCATTGCACCGAGCCATTCTCTTATATAACGTTCATTAAGCTTGGTTGCTTGTGAAATTTCTTGACTTGTCGAAGGCTTTAATTCAGAGATAATATCAAACAAGCCTGTCTTGTAGCCAATGCTGATCATCAGTGACAGCATTCCGTTGTTTAGGAACTGAAACATCTTTGAGGAAAATTCTTCCGCCTTGGAACTATCATAATCTTGCTTATCCATTCGATATCACCTGTACTGGGCCTTCAATTTAGACTTGATACAGAGAGAAACAAAAGGTATAGATTATTTCCATTCCCAGATAGTCCCCGTTGTTGTGCCATTTGGCAAGTATTTGTAAACATAAATTCCAATTACATTATCTAAGAACCCGAGTTTGCCTTCTGGATCGCTACTGAAAATCTGGATACCTTTGTATGTTTCAACTCCGCTACTGTCGGTATTACCTACATCTTGTCCTGTATAATTTGCAATATCGCCATCAGAAGTGGTAAAGTTTCCTTTTCCCATACTGGTTGATTTACCATTTGCTAATTGAGTCGTTATATAAGTAGCCCTGTCCGTAACATTTCCAACATCCCTCAAAATTCCTGTAGCATAATAGGAGTCTTGAGTCTTGAGAGGATTGGTACTAATAGTAATAGACCCTATGCTATTATGACTGGTTTCAAAAAACATTGGAGTGCCAAAGAAATTACTCAGATTTTCAAAAGTCTGAATTTGGACATTGATATTATTGATCGTTGCATTTGATTCTGTATTATTGCTCGGCTGCTCTTGTGCGTAAGCACTTTGCACATGATAGCTTAGTGAGGTTACTGATACAATCATGGACACAAACAAAAATAATAAAAGGCAATACTTTGACCTTTTTTGCATTATCAGTAGTGGTTATTTGGATTTTATATGTCTTACACTATCTCCTCGATGGCTTGATGTAATCAGCCTGCTATCTTATAGATAATCTAAATTTTCATCCATTGTCTTTCTTCGAGGCACCCTATCAGTTTTGTCATCTGTTCCACTCTAACTTTACCCCCAACATCGTTATGACAAGTTTCAAAGTGTTTCATCAATAGCGAATGTTCCTCTTCAGAGAGTCCATCTTTTTTCTCAATTAGATCGAAAAATATGTTTTCCTTTTCAGTATGTATGGTTATGAATACTGAATAAGCATTCAAAAATCTTGCAGCTCGTTCTGTTGAACTAATGCCTCCATCCCAAGATACTAGACTTTGTGATAGCATTTTTGCAATGCGCCTGCCAAGCTCATGTTCTATCAAGAAGTTTCGAATATCTTGAGCAAAGTTATTCTTATCATTCATTTGCGGAAAATAAGCTTTCTCTTCTTTGCCGTGGTGGAATTTATCTACAAATTCGTGGATAAGCATTGAAATTATTTTGATATCTTCTATTGGAATATCTACATTGCCGTATAATAAATCAGAGCATTTCTTTGCTATCTTTCCAAGACGATTTATTAGGATATGATCTTGTTTGAGATCTCTGGTTGCATTCAAAATAAACCAAGACTTTTTAATCATAAATTAAAAAATGTTAAATTTTAAGATACTGATAAATTTCATCAATGAATAGTTTGTTCGGGCTTTGATTTTGGTTTCAGTAATGCTCTGAACCTCATATTTAGCCAGAATTTAAACCTACAAATATGATAAGTTTTCTACTATCATGTATGAACGGCCAAACGACAGGAAATAATCAAGAGATAGAACCTACTGAATTAAAAAAGAAAATAGATAATCACGAGAATGTGTTTATTCTGGATGTCCGAACGCCCCAGGAATATGAGGCTTGGAAGTTATCCTATGAAAATCATCAAAATCCCAAGTTAATCCCAGTTGATAGATTGTTCATGAATGATCCCAATTTGCTTAAAGAAATTCCAAAAGACCAAGAAATCGTTACGCTCTGTGCACACGGAAACAGGTCAATGATGGCAGCAAGGTTGCTAAATCAACTAGGGTATAACGTAAAAAGCGTCAGGGGAGGAATGGCGGGCTGGAATAAGGTGTACGATGTTGCTGAAGTTCAGGTTCCAATAGAAGCTCCATTTAGAATCTGGCAGATAAGACGAATATCAAAAGGATGTATGGGATATATTGTATCCTCAAAAGAAGATAAGACTGCAGTAGTCATAGATCCAAGTCGCGAAATATATGGTGCCTTTGTGGATGTTGCTAGGGAAAATGGGCTAAAATTAACAAAAGTAGTTGATACACATCAACATGCAGATCATGTTTCGGGAGTAGCAAAGTTAACCAAAATTATAACTGAAGGAGGAAATGTAGAGGCTCTTGCTTGTTTTAGCTCTTTGGAAGAATATGATAGTGAAAATACAGAAATCAAAATCAATTATCTAAAAGACGGAGATAATTTAGAAGTATCATCGACAGTATTACTCAAAGTCATCCATACACCAGGCCACACAAACGGTAGTATGTCCCTTTTGGCAGAATACAACAATAATAATGATTCAAATAAAGCTACAGACGACAAGCGCCAGATTTCCTATTTATTCACGGGTGATACCTTATTTGTCGATAGTGTAGGAAGACCCGACCTAAGAGAAGAAGCCAAGAAATATGCTTCGCTCTTATACCAAACATATCATCAAAAAATAGTTAATTTGCCGGAAAATACCTTAATTCTTCCTGCCCACTTTAATGCAACTTCAATAGTCTTAAAACATGCAGAACCAATATCTGAAACAATTGGTTCAATAAAGAAAAAAATAAAACTGCTCTCCATGAATGAAGATGAATTTGTTCATAATATTACCGAGACTTTGCCATCAAGGCCGATGAACTACAAGACAATTATTGAAATCAACAAAAGAATTTTACCTTTTGATGACATGCAAATGCCCGATTTGGAAGCAGGGCCTAATGCCTGTGGAGTATCTCTGGATCCAAACTAACATCTAGACATACTTCCATCCTTTCTGTTACTCCAGTACCATGCATATATCGTATGTAAATCCTTGATCTGTACTTTTTGTTATAGTCTTATTGCAATGAATTGCTACTGATGTTACTGGTAACGTTAGTCTGAGTTGTTGTATTAGACAATCCCGAATTTCCGTCAATTTCCTGGAGACCTTTAGATTCTAAGACTTCATTTAGAATTGTAAGGTCATAAATGCCTGATAAGTCGGGTTCTGTTTTTCCAAGAAATCCAACACTGAAAGCATCGCTGGCAGACTCGAATAATGATTGTTTCACAGGATCGTAAGTTAGTTCGAGTCTGTTAAAAGCCTCAGAAAGCTGATCTTCTGGGATAGTCTGTCCGGTCAGGCTTTTTAGTTGAGTATTGAAAATGGTTAACGCCTCTTGCTTATGGGAATTTATCCATTGCGTCTCATTGACATGTGCAACTAGTAATTTTCTTATGACTTCAGGATTTTGTTGGAGATATTCTGGATTTACTATTATGTTTGCAGTGACAAATTTCCCTTCTGGCCACAAAGTACGTTCGTCCAAAAAGAGCTTACTGTTTCCTTCTTTTATCAATTTTTCACCCCACGGCTCAGGAACCCAAGCACCATCAATCTCCTTTTTTAGTAATAAAGTCAAGATATCGGGATTCTTAACTGGAAGTATCTCTACATTTCCACCCTTATCCTTAGTGTTGTATCCATTATCGAGCAAATATTTTCTCAGTGCAACGTCTTGTGTGTTTCCTAATTGAGGAGAGGCAAATTTCTTTCCGGCAAAATCCTTTACAGAATTAATGCCAGAGTCATTTCTCACGACAAATACTGCTCCTCCACTTGACACACCCGCAATTATCTTTAGACTTTTTCCTTCAGAAACTACGTAACCGTTAATTGCCGGATTTGGTCCGATATATGATACGTCTACCTGCCTTGCAAGGAGGGCTTCTATAGCTGACGGGCCTGCATTAAAAAGAAAGGTCTTTATTTCAACATCACTGCCCAACGCTTTCTGAAAATCCCCATTCCCAATTCCGATCACTGCCTGTGCATGGTTAATGTTGGGAAAGAATCCTATTTTTAGAACTTTTTTCTCTTGCGAATATGCGTGGTTTGAAATAAACGGCTGTACTACAACTCCTACGAGTAGTAAGCCAATTACTGAAACAAGTATTTTCTTATTCATAGAGTTTCATTTTTTGTGCGGGATATTTGAGTCCTTTCAAATATGCAATTAATTTGAATATATACGCGTAAATTGCACTCTAATTAACAAGAAAGGAAAAATTCGATGTAACTCTAGTAGCGGGAACTATCCGCCTCAAAGATAAAGTCTTATTTTGATAACTATCTACACAAGAAATTGTCAGGCTTACAACCATTCTGATTTAACAGGAAAATACACTTTTCTCCGAGTATCATCAAAGCTGTTTCGTTCTATGATGAACCCATGTTTCTTCAGATCTTCAATTGCGCTCTGTATTGTCCTTCTAGGAAGTTGAGTGAGACTAATCAATTCGCTTTGTTCAATGGGATTTTTTGTCTTAATTATATAATAAATAAACTTGGAAGCAGGACTGCCGTCTATCTGTTTGCGTGTGAAGGACATTCCAAAAGACGATTTTGAAAGAAACCCCCGCCGTGGAGATTCTACTGATGCTATATTGTCAATGCTAATTTCTGCAAGGTTTACACGTTGGCCAAATTCGGCTATTAATGCAGACTGTTCAGGAGCTAATGGGGCTTCAAAGATGAATGTACTAGGAGGATATTTGTTTGTAAGCGCTGCAACATAATTCCATATTACAGAACCACTTTGATCATATATTCCCACGCTGACCCCCTCATTTGCCTCCAATGTCACTTTTTTAGCACCAACATTCAGTGCATCTTCAACCTTCACTAGCGTGCTGTCAATACCAAGCTGATGTCTGGGATCCTTTTTGCCTATTTTCCATCTAAATTCCAAATCTTTTGAAAGTATTGCTTCAGAAAAATTCTTTTTTTTATCAATATTTAGATCGATGTTATTCTCACCAATTTCTATAATATCAAATCCCATTTCCTCCGATTCGTCTATGAATTTGTCAAAATAGTTACCGGATATCGCATATTCTGTTAAGGTACTTCCTGTTGATACCTTGATATCAAGTTCATGATAGTATGAAATTCTTTTCTGAAGGAGATTGTCTGAAATCAACAATGGATATGTGTTGTGTATCTTGATTTCATCAATAAATGATGACAGGATTTTGAATGTCTCCTTGTCAAAAAACTGCAGTTTGTCTACTGTATGAGTTAGTCCCTCAAGTCTGGGTTTATTATTATCTACTCTATCCTTGGTGAGATCGTCTAGCAATCAAGTATAGTTCAAAAATTGCCTATATTGAATTTACGATTTGATAGCATATGACCTGAAATTCGATTTCTAGAAATGATTACTCTATTTCGTGTCTTCAATTACATAATCCATTATATCATCTTCTTACAAACAAAATTTCGTAGATTAGAATCCAAAGATGATACTTCATTTTATTATTTGAAAATTATTACCCATAAGCAATGCATGGAGCTTTTCGGAATTTATCGATGTTTCTGAACCCAACTAATGAAGATCGTTACCATATTTCTAACTATTCTAATGATATCATTATTGAGACAGCAATAGGCTCAATATTTCGATTTCCAGTCCAGTAGTTACCGTATTCATCTCTACTTTATTGACCAATTGAATCAATTTCTATTAGTTTGACTAGAATTCATCAAATTGAGATTGAGTTCAAAGATTTTTATACTTTGAAATGTAAGTAGCCTTGTGAGATTTTTAGTAAGGGCACAAATTCCTACAGAGGCAGGTAATAAGATGGTAAAGAATCCAAAATTTATGCAAAATCTAGAAGATTATATGAAGAAAGTTAACCCTGAGGCTTCTTACTTTTTTGAAGCAGGGGGCGATAGAACGTTTGCATTCATAGTTAACATTGATAGTGTAGACATGATACCAAGTGTTGCTGAACCATTATTTCAGGACCTTGGCGCAAAGGTTGAGTTCCACCCAGTAATGGTATTTGAGGATTTGAAAAAAGCAATCGGGAACCTGAGTTAATAGTTCTACAAACAGTGACATAGTAGCAGATAGTGTCAATTCAACAAACAAGGTTAGAATAAAGGCTTCATCAACCGTACTTTGGAGTATTTTCTTGATTTTATTTCAAATCTATATTAAATATGAGTATAGTCTAAATCTACACAATTTCCTTTTTATTCTTTCTTCAAATGATAGTGAAAGATGTAGATAATTTTCAATTCAAAACATTCACTAATAAGACCTTTGTATGTTCCAAGTAACAAACATGTCTGAAGACAAGCTATCTCAACTATCAAGCTTCAAGTACATCAATATTGAAACTTTGAAGAAGAATGGATCTGTAGTTAGAACTCCTATCTGGTTCATTATTTACGAGGGGATTATATTTTTTAGAACGGATTCCAAATCAGGCAAGGTAAAGAGAATCAGGAACAATCCTCATGTTAGGATTGCACCATGCGATATTCGTGGAAATATTAAAGGAACATGGTTTGATGGAAATGCAAAGTTTGCTGATACGAAAGAATCGTCAATGGTATTTTCCATGATAGATAAAAAATACGGGTTCCTAACAGCCCTGATTAGATCATTTAACAAAATTAGGGGCACTAATCCTATAGCAATGTCAATTGTGCTGGACTAGATTATTATTAATTTTTGAATGTTTTGGAATTTTTGTTAGAATTCATGGATATATTTTTTTTATGCATTACAAGAATGCCTGAACGAAGTTACTTGAAAATATATCAAATGGCCTTTGTGGTGAGAATTCTCATCTAGTTATAGTAGAACAGTATGCAACATAACCTTACTTAAATATGATACTAGTTAATATGACGTATGAAAGAGGAAAAAATTGGGAAAGATAGCATCAGTGATGTCTCAGATAATTCTGATGAAACGAATTTAAATTATCGGTCAATAAAACTTGTGACAAAAAGTAATGAAACTGCAGAAGGCGATGGCTTTGTGGTACATAGATCCTTCCCTTCAGGATCTATTCGAAACCTAGATCCTTTCTTACTCTTAGACGAGATGGGTCCATTGGATTTGTTACCATATGAAAGTAAAGGCTTTCCCGAACATCCACATAGAGGTTTTGTAACTGTTACGTACATGCTTGAGGGGAAATTTGAACATAAGGATTCTCAAGGTAATTCTGGAAAGCTTGGACCTGGTGATGTTCAATGGATGACAGCAGGTTCTGGATTGGTTCACTCAGAAATGCCAGAGAAGGAATTTGCCAAAAATGGTGGAAGGTTGCATGGATTTCAGCTGTGGATAAACCTTAGGAAAACAGACAAGTGGATCAAACCTGATTACCAAGATGTTCCTTCCACAAGAATTCCTCAAGTCAGTACTCCGGATGGTAAAGTATCTGCTAGAGTCATAGCAGGAAATTACCGTGACGCGAGGGCAGTTATTAATACGCTAACCCCTATTCTCTACCTGCACTTTACCCTGCAACCGGGAGGACAGGTTGTGCAGTCGGTTCCCGAAAATTATAGTACTTTTGCGTATGTTATTAGAGGTAAAGGTCTTTTTGGTAAAGATAAAACTGCTGTTGGAGAAAAAAACCTAATCGTGTTTGAAAATGATGGTGACATTATTTCAATAAGAGAATCAGATAGTGCAAAGTCTCCTCTTGATGTACTGCTTATCGCAGGAATGCCTCTCAATGAACCCATAGTTCAGTACGGCCCATTCGTTATGAATACGAAGGAAGAAATAGACAAAACTTTGGAAGATTATAGAAATGGAAGAATTGGACAGATCGATTTTTAGTCTTAGAACTTTCATTTTTTTATTTTTATTTTATTAATATTTGCTCTGTTGTTTTGTTCTACTTGCCTTCATAATATTACTCGCTACTATTTTTAACCCCTCCCTGCCTGATAGAATCCTTTCTTATTATATAATTCAAAATTAAAAGATTGGATAATGTTGCATCTAATTGTTTATCAGCGTATAAAAAAATCCATAATAAGAAATTACAATAATGTTCTTTGTGTCACAGCATCCCAGCTGATAAATTGTATCTAATTTCATAGAAAATGATATCTGGTTGGTTATTTGATGCATATACTTTAAATGGCAATATGATTTTCTGGATAAAAAAAGATAATTCTGCTACAACCATTAGAGTGGAAGATAAGAGCTGGAATCATAAAATCTACGTTGCCGCTGATATGTTTTTGCTAAAGTCTCTCATAGAGAACAGTGAAATACTCTCTATGATAAAAGAATATGATTTTCCTTCAAGATACGAATTGATAACTGATGTCAAAAAATCCCGAGTCCTTGAACTGAAATTAAAGGATTCTACTTATGCACTAAAATTAGCAAGAAAAATCGAGACAATGGGAAGATTTGGACAATTCCGTCTATATAATGTAGACATTCTACCAGAACAATCCTATTTTTATGAACATAATATTTTTCCGCTTATGAAATGTAAAGTTCATGTATCTAATTCAAAACTCAATTGGATGCGTAATGAAGATAATGTCTGGTCTACAGAATATAGATTACCACTATTTAATAACATAAATCTAAAGGTATTCCCAAAAATAAATGAAGGGAAGATACCCAGATTTACTGATTCAATTGCATCAGTAACTATACAAAATTGTGACACAAAAGATACTATTCATATTCAGGGTTCTGAAATAGAAATTTTATATCAACTTGTTAAAGAAATAAAAAAAATTAATCCAGATTTCATTCTCACAGAGGATGGTGATTCATTTACATTTCCTTATCTAAAGCATAGATCGGAAATCAATCAAGTAGACTTAATCCTAGATAGAGAAGGTATACCTTTACGCAGATCTAAAAAAGATGGAACATCATATTTTGCTTATGGTAGGATATATTTCAAACCATCAGCTGCAAAATTATTTGGAAGAATACATATTGATACATACAATTCCTTTGTTCTAAATGAATCTGGTCTTCAAGGATTGTACGAACTTGCAAGAATTTGTAGATTACCATTACATACAGCATCCAGAGCCTCTATTGGAAAATGTATGAGCAGTCTACAATTTTATAATGCCACAAGAAATGATATACTTATTCCATGGAAACCTACGCTTACAGAACATCCAAAGTCACTTGGAGATCTTTTAACTGCTGATCGTGGCGGTTTGATATTTGAACCAATTATTGGTGTGCATGAAAATGTTGCTGAACTTGATTTTGTTTCGCTCTATCCTACCATAATGTTTAAAAAAAACATATCTGCTGAGACTGTAATTTGTAACTGTTGTTCTCATTCCAAGTTACACGTTCCGGAATTACTAAATTATCATATATGTGAAAAAAGAAGAGGCATAGTTCCCATATCATTAGAAATATTACTAAAAAAAAGAGCTATATATAAAGACAAAAAAAACTCAACCACTGATTCCAAACTAAAAAAAATTTATGATGCAAGGCAAACTGCTCTAAAATGGGTTTTGGTGACTAGTTTTGGTTACCTTGGTTTTAATAATGCTAAATTTGGTAGGATAGATGCGCATATTGCAGTATGTGCTTTTGACAGACAGATTTTATTACAAACAATAAGGATGGCAGAATCACATGGATTTGAGATCCTACATGCCATAGTTGATTCCATATGGATAAAGAAAAAGAAAGATACAATAAACAAAAATGATTATGACAATTTGAAAACCGAGATAGAAAATAAAACTGGATTTCCAATTTCATTTGAAGGTATATACAAATGGATTGTATTTGTTCCTTCAAAAAACAATACAATACTACCTGTCGCAAATCGTTATTTTGGTGTCTTTGAAGATGGAACAGTAAGGATGAGGGGAATAGAAGCAAGGAGACATGATACTGCAGAATTTTTTTCAAATGTTCAACAAAACATCTTGAACATAATGTCAGAGGCCAATTCGATAAGAGAAGTTAGAAATTTGATGCCAAAAGTAAATGATGTGTTTCAAATGAATCTAAAACTTTTGAAAAATAGAAAGATCCCTATAAATGATTTGGTTCTAACAAAGAGGATATCTAAAAATGTAGATGAGTATGAAAATAGAAATACAGTAGAACTGGATGCGTTACTACAATTAAATAATACAGGCAAATCACTTAAAGCAGGACAAATTTTGAAATATGTAATAACTGATTATTATAGAAAAAATTCAAGAAAAAGAAGCGTTCCTTTTGAGTTGATAAAGTCAAAGACGGTGTATGATGCAAAGAGATATTGTGAATTATTGACAGAAACATGTAATTCTGTTACAGAACCATTTGGACTAAAGTTGACAGCAGAATAGATCATATCTAAAACATATTATTACGAATATCAATTAGCATTAACATGTGAATCATTAATTTCATCATTTTTGACGTAAATATTATCTAGATACAGCTGTTTTGTTCTATAGAAATCGCTAATCTTTTCCTTTATCTCCCTAGATCCACCAGATAGACTTTCGCCAAGTAATTCCCTAAATTCAAGGCTGTTTACAATGGCCTTCCCACCGTAATGGTTGTTAAAATAACCCCTCACAACTGGTGTTTCCAAAGATAACTTTTTAACTTTTTC
>DASVGC010000008.1:0-3118 GCA_036379735.1 Nitrososphaeraceae archaeon | reverse complement strand
TCAGTGAATCCAAAAGAATCGACTGCTAGACCACTCGCATTGGATGCACTAGAAGCTATGTCAAAATACATTGACAGGGAACGAGTTGTAGCCATAGGCGAAATAGGTTACAATTTAATTAATGACCTAGAAGACGAACTATTTCAAATGCAATTGGACATAGCAGTAGACAAGAAGATGCTTACGATGATACACCTCCCACATGTTAATAAGAAAGAAGGAATAGCGCGAACTGAATCTGTTCTCAAAAATAAGAACTTAATGTGGATGACAAATAAGATTTTAATTGATCACAATACAGAAGAAACAATAGAAAAAAGTCTAGAGCTTGGATGTTGGGCAGGACTGACCGTTTATCCCATAACAAAGCTTTCACCGTCAAGAGCGATAGATATAATTGAAAAAAATGGAGTAGATAGAATAATGATAAATAGCTCGGCTGACTGGGGAATCTCCGATCCGTTAAGTGTACCACTTGTGGCTGAAGAAATGAAAAAGAGAGGCTTTAGTACGAATGATATTGAAAAAGTAACATTTTACAATGCATTTGAATTTTTCAAACAATCATCCAAGTTTCAATGGAGACCATAACCAACAGAAATGGATTTTGCGTTCAGTACAAATGCGTTCAAGAAGTTTTCTTTGGTAGAAACAATAAATGTCCTGTCTGAAATAGGTTACAGAGGAATTGAAATTCTTTGTGATGTACCGCATGCATATCCAAAAAAACAAAGTGGTCTTGAAATTGGTGAAATCAAACAATTATTATCCAAATTAGGAATTGGCATTTCCAATCTTAATGCCTTTACACTTTTTGCAATAGGTGATACATATCATCCATCATGGATTGAAGACGATCCTAGTTTGCGAAAGTTACGAATAGACCATACAATAGATTGTATAAAATTGGCAGGCAAACTTGGTTCTAAGAATATATCTACTGAACCCGGAGGACCAATCACAAACAACAAATTAAGTAGAATAGAATCATTGAAAGTCTTTGAAGATGGAATTAATCAGGTATTAAAGACTGCTGAGAAAGAAAGCGTTACCGTACTAGTAGAGCCAGAGCCAGGGCTATTAATTGAAAATTCTGAACAATTTGTTAGCTTTATCAAAAATTTTGATACAGAATTAATTGGGTTAAACCTAGATATAGGCCATTTTTTCTGTGTGGGTGAAGATCCGTCACAGGTAATATACAAATTATCTGAATACATACGCCATGTTCATTTAGAGGATATTTCTGCAGACAGACAACACAATCATCTCATTTTGGGTGAAGGTGCAATAGATATAAGTTCGGCTCTTAGGTCACTCAAAGATGTTGGATATGAAGGATTTGTTACGGTGGAGCTATATCCCTATCAGGATTGTCCTGCTTATGCTGCGATGGAAGCAATGAAGTTTATTAAATCACTTGACTATCTTTAGTCATCAAATGATATTTTCAATATTAATTTTATCAATATTTTACAGTTCAAAAATTCAATTAGTTTACTGCAGATGATACATATGAATAGTTCTAATTTCAAAGATTATTTGCTCCTAATAAGACTCCCAAACCTATTCACTCTTCCATCCAACATCATCCTAGGTTTTGTGCTTGTTTCGACGTTCACTATGACAATAACGTCGGTTATTCAAATTCTTATGCTAGTAACTATTTCCATACTTCTTTATTGTGTTGGACTAGTGCTTAACGATCTATTTGATTACGAAGTTGATAAAAAGGAAAGACCAAACAGACCTCTCGCATCAGGTAAAGTAACAAAAAAAGTGGCCATTATCCTTGTTACTATATTAGCAGCCATTTCACTTATTTTATCTTTACTAGTTAGTGTTACAACATTTAGTATATCAGTTCTCTTGCTAGTTATTATTTTCGGATATGACAAATATTTGAAGAATACTCTGGCAGGTCCATTTACTATTGCGGCTGCCCGAGTCACAAATATAATTCTGGGAACGACCGTAAATATTAATGGTTTAGAAAATTTTCCTCAAAATGTTCTTTTAATGTTGATCCTGACAATAACATTTGTATATGTGTCCTTAGTTGGATTTTTGAGCCGATATGAGGTACAAGGCTTTTCTGTAAAAATCAAATCATATTTGATACCGGCCATCATAGCAGGAATTATCTTTTCAATCGTTATATTCAATTTGATAGGTCTCTTTAAATATCAATCTCTACTCATCTTGGCACTATTTTCATTAATTATGGCAAAGACTATTTACAGGATTCATAACAAAGATTCCACAGGGATACAACAAGCTATCAAACAAATGATCTTGTCAATTATAGTCCTTGACTCCACATTTCTAACAGGTATAGCAGGATTAGAGATTGGACTTCCCGTATTGATACTACTTGCCCCTTTACTTGTACTGGCAAGGAAGATGTATATGACTTGAGAAAGGAATAATTAGAATTAAATTCTTGGTAGAATCCAATAGATTAATGGTTAAACGCATAATCGTGATAGATATTGTTGGTTTGGAAAGTAAGCATATTTCTGAAGAAACCACTCCAAATATTTTCAAAATTTCGCAAATTGGAGAAATGAGAGATTTAGAAACAGTATTTCCTGCAGTAACATGTACGGTCCAGAGCAGTTTACTTTCAGGATCATATCCAGAAGTCCATGGAATAATTTCTAATGGGCTTTATGACAGGCAGAATTATTCTGTTTCTTTTTGGGAACAATCAAGTAATTTGGTACAAGCTGATAGGGTTTGGGATATCATCAAGATGCACAAGAATGATTCAAAAACCGCCGTTTTGTTCTGGCAGAATACAATGTACTCAAACGCAGATTTTGTCCTTACTCCGCGTCCATTACACATGGATGATAAGATGATAATGTGGTGTTATAGCAAGCCAACAGGATCCTATGAAAAACTCAGTGAGAGAATTGGAAAGTTTGATTTGACTTGGTATTGGGGTCCTCTTGTTTCAAAAAAATCCAGTGAATGGATAGAAATGGCAACGGAATATGTTTTAGAAAATGAAAGACCTAATTTCTTATTTACATATATTCCACACTTGGACTATTCATTTCAGAGGCATGGAACTTCGTACAAGGATCTAAAGGATGACCTAAGATTTGTTGAT
>DASVGC010000007.1:0-4288 GCA_036379735.1 Nitrososphaeraceae archaeon | reverse complement strand
CGGATAGGTATATCTCTGTCACAGAACCAGTTAAAGTTGATAAAGATTCTCCTAATCAGCTTCCGACTCTTCTTGTAAATAATAGGTACGCAAAAACTTTTGAGGTAATAACTGAAACACAGGGTCTTCCCAACCATGGAGAAGTAGACCCAACTCCCATTATTGCTTACGTATGGCCTGTTTTCTATGGTGTTATGTTCGGAGACTTGGGACATGGACTCTTACTTTTTGGTTTGGGAATGTTTCTCCGATATAGAGGAGTTGGAAATCTAAAGACATGGGCAACATTACTGGCAGCAAGTGGTGCTGGGGCCAGCATAGCTGGTTTGGGTACTGGTGAAATGTTCGGTTTTCACATAGATAAGATGGCAATATTGGCGCCGCTTTTTGAACCACTGGGTCCTCTTGTTGGTGCTCTCAATGTTTCCGAACTGACATTTGACCAGGTAATAAAAATACTCAAGGTTTCAGTAGCCATAGGCATAGTACACTTGTTAATGGCAATGTTGCTAAAACTTAGACATGACATCCTGGAAAAAAACAAACTCCTTATTCTAACACATGATATCCCTTCAATAGTTCAATTTCTTGCAGTAGTTGCTGTGATACTAGCTGCTATTGGATCCGGGTATGATATCATAGGTATGTTTGGAGTAACAGGAGTTATTCATAATGAGCCAGTACCATGGTTGAGTTTTCTATTTGGAGACTGGGTAACAGTAGACTTGGTTGCAAAGGCTGCACCTCCAATAATATTTGCAACAGTAGGAGTTATGATACTGGGCGGCAAAAAAGAACAAGAACATGCTGCGAAACATGGTCATGATGAAGGTGGCGGATTGATGGGAATTGTTATAGAGGTAATTCTGGTAAGGATAATTGAAGTTCTGTCTAATGTGATTAGCTATACCCGAATTGGAATTATGCTATTGGTACACGCAGCTTTGTTGGTAACGGTTAACCAATCATATGAGAGTGGAGGAGGATTGGCTGTTTTGATCGGAGGTAATATAGGCATCATGCTTATTGAAGGATTAATTGTTTACATTCAAACAATCAGATTGCATCTTTATGAATGGTTCCCAAAATGGTATAGGGGAGAAGGAGTAGGATTTAAGAAACTAATTCCTGATATGTTATATTCAAATCTTATTTGGTCCGGAAAACGATCTAAATAAGAGAACAAATTGCCTACTTAATTTTTGGTACTTTTTTAGACCATAATGCAGTACTCCACATTACTGCATTTTATTGTGTACTAGAAATTAGATAATCCTATGTGGTATTAACCAGTTTGGAAACTATCGTTTCTGCTGGAATCTTTTGTTCTACACCAGATGCTATTGCTGACAAATTTCTGACTTCAACCATGATTAGTTTTAGAGCAGCAAGAACTATACCCACGCTAAACATTGTTCTAAATGCTGATTGGATTCTCTTTAATCCAATTTCTTCAAAACCCTTTTCAACATGTAATATCGAGTCAATATCGCTTGTTTGATTCTGTGGAACAATATCTTTATACACCGTGTTGGACAGCTCACCAATCGCCTCTGATATTTTTTCAGTGTTTATCATTTTCTGTATGGTCTCCTTAGTTACCTTGGAGGTTGTGGCCACAATCAGATTATTTATCTCCTCAGGGGGTAGATTCCAGAATTTTCCTCTCAGCACGGCCAGTACATTGTAAGAGTCAATATCAACAGATACAATGTTCTTTGCCTCCAGCGACTGTGATTCTGTATTCATTGCCCTGCCTAAATCATTGTAGAAAACATGATCAAGATACACATCGAAAATTCTAACATCTCCCTTGTCCTTGAATATGGCGGCAGCTTTAGTAACATCCTCTGCAAATTCGCTACCGGAGAGTGAAGAAACGGCCTCATCCAAAGTCTTTGAGACCAATGCTTTAACTACTAGATCACGTCGACCCACTAACTCTTCTGCCCTCAAGTTTATTTTGGGTAATAATTCGTCGTAAGATTTTCCAAGCGCTTTACCTTTCAATATCATCTTCAGATTCCAAGTGATGTGTTTTACAAAGTATGCACTAAGTATTCTAGCTCCCCCTGAAACGTTCACCATTTTTGCATGTGTATTGACCAAATATTCTTTTAGTGCATTTTCAATCTTATCTGCTGTGTAAGGTTTAGTGAGTTTGGCTAATGCATCAAGATAAACGGTATTTTTCATTCTCGTTACTAGTTCATCCATGTCTCTTGCTTCTGTTAGCATTTGGAGTTCATTCTTTGTCAACATCCTTCCCTTTACTCCATGAGACATTACAGTTCCGAATATTTTACCTGGCATGCTTACCTTGCTCAATGGCTACAACACATCCTTATCAATGAATTAATAATCCTGCATCAATTTTAATCTTGCCTGATGTATTCTGATGTATTTCTCCGCATACAAAAATCAACCATGACAACTGAGAGGCTTTGGGATATTTCATATTAGAAATATCTACACATAAAGTCTTCAATTACTATCAAAACAGAATTTCAAATGCCCGTACTCTAAAACAAGTACATTACTAATAACAGTAAATTAAAATGTCCATCTCTGCACAGTTATCTTGATACTACCTAAGTTCGTCGAGTTTAACTGTCAAAAAATGATGATATAGATTGTGATATTGGATGAGAAAATCCAAGTGTAATAAAATGAACTGCAAACCCTATGATTATGCCCATCAATAAATTATCTGTGTGCCAATAAATTCCCAAGAATATTCCTAAAGCAGGAACAGTAAATAGTAAAGCAAGTATGACACTTGTACTTACCATTTTTATCATAATATCCGGAGTTATATTATCTGTTTTCTGACAGGGAAATTGAAATTTTACACTTGTTTTTGACAATTGACAAAAAACTGTCTTTATATGCCTGATTTATATATTGAGCCCATAAAAATTATGAAGAATAATCTTTTAGCTTGTAGATTTTAATTGGATACACCTTACAATATGAATTTTGTAATGACAGATTAAACAAAAAATGATAAAAAATATCATTGAATTACATTTTCTACTCTACGATAATTGATAGTTTTCATCTGTTCATGCAAAGACATCTTGGAATCGTACTTTTGACATACGAGTTGAATACAGGAATTTAGCCGACCTTAGCCGACGATAAAATTACAACACCTTTTTACAATGCTAGTTTCTTGGAGACCTTATAAGCAAACCCCATGGCAACAAATAGAGTTATTATTCCAGCAGTTATTGTTATTATCAAATTTGTCTTGATAACATAATGAAATAAGACTGTGCTGATAATAGCAGGAACTGCAATTATGACTGCGAGTAACGTTCCGTTCAGAAAAATTCTTAACATAGAAATTTTGGCGTCGTTTTTTTCAGGATTTGAATCCAACCTAACGTCGTGGTAGTTATAAATCCTATAAAAATCCTTCACATCATATTATTCTCTCATGTTCCTTCTCACTTATCAATCATTGAATTTCAGTTATGTTCAAATTAGTATTACATCTATAACTACACTAGATGCGACCAAAAGAGATTGCTCTTCAATTATGTACATGTACCTGGTTAGAGATAATGACATGTATCGGAGTAACATTATATCTTCTCCACAATTCAGAATATGCTCTTGCCATAATTACTATGGGAGTTTTTTCACCACTAATTGTGTTTCATTTCGCTATATCAAAAACCAGTAACGATGATTACTGTCATTCATGTCGAGAATCAAATAAAGATTTGATTAAATTTCACATACATAGAAATCATGGGGATTAATAATATCATGTCCCTAGCAGTAACCTAGAATATTAATTCATCGATACTTAATATTCTACCACAATATTTGCATTTGAGTACAATCTTTTCCTTATCGATGACTTCTATAACTGATTTTATATTCTCCCCGATGGTTACACACCTTAGATTGGGACACTTGAAAATCCCTGTAATAAACTCGGGAAGTTGGATCTTTCTTTTTTCTGCGAGTTTATAATCCTTAATGATGTTTATTGTGGCATGAGGTGCAATTAATGACAACTTGTTTGTTTCATCTGTTTCCAAATATCTATTTTCTACCTTGATGATATCCTTTTTATCAAATTTGTTACTTGGAACATTTAGAGCAACTGTTATGACATTTCCCTCCTTACCCGTGATATTTAGAGCTCTTAGAACCAAAAATGCCTTACCTGATTCTATATGATCTATTACAGAGCCATTTTTGATTCTCCTTACCATTAATTCAATTGAATTGGACAGATTCTTTGCGCCCTTCCATTAAGTATAATATCTAT
>DASVGC010000006.1:0-2697 GCA_036379735.1 Nitrososphaeraceae archaeon | reverse complement strand
ACTGGATTTAGAACACCAAGATGATAAAAGTATTAGGTTAGAATACAGCCCAAATCGTCCGGATTTTTCCACTTTTTATGGGATTGTCAGAGCCATGAAGGGGTTGCTAGGCAAGGAAATAGGAATCCCGAAATTTGAAGTATTTGAGAATAGTAACAATCTTGTCAGAGTGGACTCTTCAGTTCTAGAAATACGCCCGATTATTGTAGGGATAGTAGCGAAAGGTCATAGACTAGATAACAAAACCATCAAGCAATTAGTTTCTATGCAAGAAGATTTGCACAATGGACTAGGAAGAAAAAGATCAAAGGCATCAATTGGATTTCACAATTTGGACAGTTTTGATTTTCCATTGGAGTACACAACTGCGGAGAAATTGAGTTTTGTTCCTCTTGATAATTCTTCTGAACTAACATTAACTGAAATACTATCCGATACTGAACCAGGAAAGAAATTTGGAAAGTTGTTAGGGAAATCTCGCTATCCTATATTAAAGGACTCAAAAGGTAGTGTAATTTCATTTCCACCCGTAATTAATAGTGATAAGACAAAAATTAGAGATGGCGTTAATAATCTATTCGTAGAAGTTACGGGTATTGACAAGAAGGCTGTTTACAATGTGGTGGACAATATTGTTGCAACATTATCCGAAATTGGATTTAAGTTAGAGACTGTAACTAGCCAACAGGGTAATAATCGCGATTCTTTCAACGTAAATTCTTATACTACTTTAGCGAACGTCAAAACAGATTACATTAACAAGGCCCTTGGTCTATCATTATCAAATGAAGATCTAATAAATTGCCTCCGAAAAAGCAGATTGGATGCGACAGTAATTGATTCAAATAGCATTAATTGTATGATTCCAAATTATAGAATCGATATTTTTGGTCCCATTGACATTGTTGAGGAAGTAGCAATTGGATACGGACTATATAACATGGAACCATCTTTACCAGAATTCAGACTTTATGGTAACGAGAGCAAACAAAATTATTTTTTTGACAAAATTCGACAGGCAATGGTTGGTATGGGATTAATTGAAAATATTAATTTTATTTTAAGCAACAAAGATATTCATTTCAAAAAAATGAATTTAGATAAGCCTAATTTTTTTACAGTAAATAACTCAAAGAGTGATGAACATGATATATTGAGGCATTCACTCCTACCATCTTTACTATTTTCACTGTCAAAAAATATACACGAAGAATATCCACAAAAACTGTTTGAAATTGGACCTATTTTTAGACCAGGAAAAGTGAACTTCGAAAAGTGGAGTTTGTGCTGCGTTAATGCATTTAATGGAGTGACTTTCAGCGATATTAGAGCAGTTCTACAGACTCTTATGGAAATTTGCCTTAGTGCCAAATTTGAAACAAGACCATCTGAAAATCTATCGTTTATCAGGGGAAGAGGCGCCGACATCATCTATAAAGGGAGCGCTATTGGACAGATAGGAGAAATTTCTCCTTTACTAATAGATAGTTTTAAAATAAAAATGCCCGTAGTTGCATTCGAGTTAGATCTCACAGAATTATTGCGAATTTGACCAGAATATTTATAATGACACAAAATGATGTTATTATTGCTTTGTCAATAACTAAATTGACAAAGTAGCCCCGGTAGAGAGTGCACTACGAGATGTACATTTAATGTATGGCTATCTATGACTAGTTGTGGGTCAGAAACGGGGTACATATTACTTCTCTATTGGTTGTAACCTATATCGTATCCTGAAATAAGTCTGGGTCAATCCTTAATCTCGTCAAAAAAATTCACAATCACTGATCTTGCCTTATCGGAGATATTAAATTTATCAAAAACTCCATTTGGATTTTTGAAGAGCATTATTCTAAATTCAGGATCAGTATGGGCCCTATGAACTATGTCATTTATTGCTTTTATATCGCTATCGCTATATTGCAAACTATCCAATTATACTTTTGACACGTATTTCAAATTTTAGAAAAATTGATATTGATACCAATTATTCAAATCTTGTATGGAGCTTGAGCCAATACTGCTCAGAAGCCAGAAGAAATTAAAGGGAAAAGTATCGTCAAGAACCAAAACAGTACAAGAAACCCTTGATGCTATTCTTCCAATTTCAAGCGATATTGGAGTAACAAGACTAGCAGACATCACAGACATGGACATTCTTCGCATACCTAATTATTCTGCCGTTCTGCCAGGAACTGAAGATTACATATGGGTCTATAGTGGAAAAGGAGCTACAAAATTGGATGCAAAGGCAAGTGCGTTGATGGAAAGCATTGAAAGATATTGCTCATTACCTTCAGGAAATCAAAAACGGATGATTCAAACGTCTTATAAAGAAATTTCAAAGGTCTCAAGATCATTACATCCTTCTAATGTAGTAGAGCCAATGTTATTTGATTATGATGAAGATATGATTATGGATTTTCTGCCAGGATATGATTTGATAAATAATGAACAGATAATGGTACCTGCTCCCCTGGCTCTTTTTAGATATTCTCCCAAGTCGCCTGCTGTAAATCCATTTGCCTATCATCATACCAATGGTCTTGCTTCTGGAAACGTTTTGGAAGAAGCAGTATGCCATTCGCTCTGTGAAGTAATTGAAAGAGACGCAACAAGTCTTGCGGAATTGAATTCAAGTGCGCTACCATACAATACACTCAGATCATTGACTAAATACATATCCGACGCTGG
>DASVGC010000005.1:0-3004 GCA_036379735.1 Nitrososphaeraceae archaeon | reverse complement strand
TGGCTCTAAGAGATTTTACAAATTATCACAATAAATATTAAAATTCATTATTTGGTATTACTTTTGTTCTGGCACGTTTACGAATATATTGACATTCCAAAATTTACAAAAAATAGGAATGTTTAAAATCTTTTGAATCTGCCTCTTGATTGATAAAAGTTGGTATTTTTAGCTAAGACAAAATCACCAGACGAATGGAAGGCAGTAACTTCTGCGATATCTACCTTAGTTGACGAGGCAACATTTGAGGCTACCGTTGAAGGTTTATCGTTTAGAGGCATGGATCCTTCTCACGTAGCATTAATTGATATTAGCTGGCCAAACTCTGCGTTCGACGGATATGAATGCGATTCGGCATTAAAATTTGGCGTTAGAATAGATGAGTTTTCAAAATTAATGAAAAGAGCTGAGAAGAAGGATGCAGTTGAAGTTTCTGTAGAAGAGAATAGTCTGCTTCACATAAGGATTCTAAATGGTTACAAAAGAGAATATAAAATGCGATTAATTGAAAGTACTGGAGGATCAACTCCCTTACCAAAACTAAACTTCAATTCCAAGATAATTTTAACCCCAGCTTCATTTGATAAGATATTGTCGGATATAGAAGTAGTGTCAGAATATATATCAATAGAATCTGATGAAAAGAAGATTACCTTTTCCGGTAAAAGTGATTCCGGTGAAGCTGATATTGTCATTGAATCAGGTAGTGAGGGTCTAGAGGAGTTACAGGTAAAAGACACAAGCAAAGCAACTTATAGTTTGGACTATCTGTCAAAAATCACAAAAGCGATAAGCGCCTCTGGAGGTTCATTGGTGCTTGAATATTCTACAAAAATGCCATTGAGGTTAGAATTTAGAGTGGCAAATGTGGGAAGAATTCATTTCTATCTGGCACCAAGGGTACAGGATTAAGAATCACTTCTTGCATGTCAATACCAATGGATAAACAGTAATTACAACTGTTTACTACCAGATAGTAATTCGCTACAGTAAAAATATCCCGTGAGGTCTTTTCAATAAATAATGGTCTTATAATCGTACATATATTTCGCCATCTTTTTCAGATACTGAAAAAAGTAACAAATTATCAGATTTTGTCCAATTCGGATTTTGTTCCTTCCATTTATTTGGAACATGAAGTAATTTCCCATCATTCAAGTCATATTCAAAGTCATGCATATAGCATATTATCTTTGTTCCCTTTATATCACTCTTAGATAGAGACGCACCCCTGTGTGGACAGGAATTATTAAAAGCATATAGACGTTCATCAGATCTACATAAAAGAATATCAGAACCCTGAACATTTATTAGCTTCATTGAATTATTTGGAAGTTCTTCACTACTGCATACTTTATATTCCATTTTTAAATACTAGACAATTTCCATTCTATAAATTCATTTTTAATATCATGCTAATTAGAATTCTTTTTTGCGTATTGACAGTACAATATCATTATAAAGATCATTTGCGTCGTTAGTACACACTTGAAATATTATAGGGTCAGTGAAATTAAAAAAGATGAATTTCTAGGTAAAGATGTCAAAATTAGGGGTTGGGTCTTTAGAGTCCGTAAACAAAAGGACAAAGCATTCATAATAATTAGAGATGACCGTGGTGGAATAATTCAATGCGTATTGCCTAGTGCAAGTGTTCCGGACATAACGATAGAATCCTCCTTAGAAATTCAAGGCATCTTGTTCAAAGATGAAAGAGCAAAGGAGGGTGGATATGAAATTAGAGGTAATGACGTCAAAATTCATAGTATTGCAAACAATGATTTTCCAATAGGAGAATATCAAAGTACAGAACTATTACTGGATTATAGACACTTGACTTTGCGAACAAGAAAGATGATAAACATTGCAAAAATAAGAGCAACTGTTCTCGAAACAGTACGAAATTGGTTCGTTGAAAATGGTTGGATGGAAGTTAACGTTCCTATTTTGGTTAAGAGTGCTGTTGAAGGTGGTTCAACTCTCTTTCCAGTAAAATACTTCAAAGAACAGGCATTTTTGTCTCAAAGTGCCCAGCTTTATTTAGAGGCGTTAATTTTTTCATTGGGTCCAGTCTGGACGATAGGTCCCTCATTTAGGGCTGAAAAATCTAGGACTCTAAGACATCTTGCAGAATACCTGCATTTGGAGGCAGAAGCTCCTTGGATATCTCTTAATGATCTTTTTTCCTTTCAAGAAAAATTACTAGTCGATTTGGTTGGACATATAATAAAAGAGAGAAATGAAGAACTTGAGTTTTTAAATAGGGACATTTCTCCTTTGACTCAAATCAAAGAACCATTTGACAAATTGAGCTATAGTCAGGCGATCGAAACTCTTTCTTCGATGGATGTACAGGTTCAAGACGAAGCAAAGACTAGAAAAATAGAGTGGGGTGATGATCTGAACATAGATTCTGAAAAAGCGCTTACAAAGGATCGTACTAATCCAGTTTTTGTGTATGGTTATCCACTGGAAGTAAAGCCGTTCTATGTAAAAGAGGATTCGGAAACGCCCGGCGTTGCTCTAACTACTGACTTACTTTTGCCAAATGGGTTTGGCGAAGTTAGCAGTGGTGGCATGAGGGAGGACAACATCAGCTTACTGAAATCCAGGATTGAAAAAGAAGGCTTGAACATCAACTCATATTCATGGTATTTGGACCTTAGAAAATATGGCTCCGTAGCTCATGGTGGATTTGGCATGGGTGTTGAAAGATTGGTTAGATGGATAACTAATCTAGAGGACATCAAGGAATGTGTACTCTTTCCAAGAACAATGGCCAGGCTTGATCCCTGACATACTAGGTTGCGATGTACTTGTAGAATTCTCGGAAAGAAAATTTCAACATTTGGGTAAGCTCATGTTACAATATATAATGATCGTCAGTTTACTGCATCATCTTTTTATATCTCATTCACATCCTTCTTGTTATGCCAAAGGCATTTGTCCTAATGAATGCTGAATTAGGTAGCGAAGATTCTATTGTAAGTGAGCTAAAGAGCAT
>DASVGC010000004.1:0-2345 GCA_036379735.1 Nitrososphaeraceae archaeon | reverse complement strand
CGGTACTGTTATTTTACCATCGATCGTATCAATTCAAGATAGCTGTTTACTAAATCCTCATCTGCAATACCCTGAATTACTTTTGGGATACCATCAGATAGCTTTATGTCCATAGCTACAGCACTCAATGGTATTTCGAATTGTGATATTTCCGTCTCGTCGCGCGTTTCAAAAATTTTTTGGGTATTACCACCCATAATATTAAAGCAGCTGATTCTAGTTATTCTTCTAAGTCCCGCGCCACCTATTCTGCCGCCTGCAGAGCCATGTGATTCCTCAACAAAGAGTATGAATATAGTGTTATCAGTTTTTTTACTTAAATCAATATCACTTTTACATACTACAATTTTCCTAATAGTTTCAAGCAATTCTGATTCTAAAGACACGTCATAGATCACTTGTCTTGATTTTCCTTATTAGTTCCAAGATTGTGTCAACATCATTTGATTCTGGAAACTTTTCTAAATACATGTTAAAGAATTTGAGTGCCTCTCCATATTTCTTTTTATGTAGATATACCATTCCTTTGTCTCTCAGACCAAGTTGATTATTTCTATCGACATCAAGTATCATTTCGTTTACAAGCTCCGCATTATCCAAATCCTGACACTCAAAAAAGCTCGTTTTGAGATTGTTTAGCATTCTGATGATAACGTCGGGATTTGAGGCTTTGTCAACTAATTTTCTGGTTAGGGCGATATTCATTTTTGGGTAAAAGTGGTCTAATAATTCCTTCAAAGAGTAATCATCCATTATTCTGCCTTCGTTAAACGGATCTATAATGATCTCATTTTCATCGTCATCCAAAACGTGTTTTACCATAAAGTGGGAAGGAAAGTTTACAGGATAAAGTGTAAAGTTTAGTGACTTTGCCAATTGAATATATAATATTGATAGTGTTATAGGATTGCCTGTTTTTCTCTTTATTACCGTATTGAGCAAACTGTTAGAGGGATTGTAATAGTCATCTCTATTCCCTTTGAAATTTTCAATCTTGTATAATTGATGATTTATTTTCTCAATGAATTGAGTTGGTCTAAATTCTGAAGAACTCTTTAGTGACTTTGCAACTTTTTTACCGATATCTTCAATTTTTCCCAATTCGTCTATTATTGTCAAATTATCATAGGCAACAATACGTGAAATGTGTAAAGCATATTCAGCTAATTTAGATGGATCATCTATTGCCATCTTACTGACAACATTTGCATGCCAATCACTGAGCGCTGCCTGGATATTTTTAGTCATTAACTAGCTCAATTATTTGTTCCTTGAATATATAATTTTGATGAACGTGAAAAATGATCCTGAGTGAGATTGTAGCCGAATTTAACCTAATCTAATTCACCAGATTGATTTGAACTTGGATATTAGTTTGCAGCTGTGGTTAGCTTTTTATTAATTAAGGTATACAAGATTTGGAGGCAATTAAAGCTTGGATATGACAATCGAGGATAAACATGAGCGACTTAAGGGAATCATAAAGGAAAGAGGAATTGTCATAAAAGATGTAACTTTATCTAGCAACAGAAAAAGCAAATTCTACTATGACATAAAGACCATCGTTAACGAACCTGACGGGGCGGCTCTTATCGGCGAATTGATGCTCGACCGGATATTAAAGGTGGAACCCAAAACAAAGTCGGTAGGAGGTCTTGAATCAGGTGCGATTGCTATTTCTTCTTCCATAGTCTGCTCTTGCCATTATTCAAGTCTGCCAAACAGCGTTTCAGGATTCTTTGTTAGAAAGAGTGTGAAGACATACGGCCTTGAAAAAATGATCGAAGGCATAGTTAAGGATCCCGTAGCCGTAGTCGATGATGTTGTTACAACAGGAAAGAGTGTTCTCGATGCAGTATCTGCACTTCGGAATCAGGGTCTTTACAACATCAATATATTTTGCGTAATTGACAGACAAGTAGAAAAAAATTTGCTTGACCAAAACAACATTAAATTTCATTCATTGTATAGACATTCTGATTTTTCAGATTATATTGAATCAAGACTAGACGTAATTTAGAGGAATAATTGTCAAGGTGACATACTCTGATTCCATTTCTAAAATTCTTAACAAGATAATGAATAATACTAATATTACCATGTCATAGTAATGAATAAGATTATCGGAACAACGACAATTTCAGTACTAAAATTTATTTTCGAACTTAATGATAACTTATAAGGATAGAGAATCAGGATATTATTTTATCCGAGTCAAACCCTAACATGACAGTTTATTCAGTCAGTGATTCTTTCACAACATAATTATTACTGTTTGAGACCTCGGGTAAATCAGATATCGCCGGAAAAATGCGACACATTTCTTCGTGTTTCTTTATGAAGAT
>DASVGC010000003.1:0-2628 GCA_036379735.1 Nitrososphaeraceae archaeon | reverse complement strand
AAAAATGAACAAAATCCTGGAAATTGGAGATGATTACGTTATAGTTGAACCAGGAGTTGTAAAAGCTGTACTTGATAAAGAACTTGGAAAAAGGAATAAATTTATTCCGCCAGATCCTGCAAGTAGTAACTATTGTACCATTGGAGGAATGCTAGCCAATAATTCCAGTGGTCCACATGGACTAGGATTCGGAAGTATTATCAACTATGTGAAAAGAGTTGAGGTAGTTTATAGTAATGGGACGACAGGATTTGCAGACCAGCACAGTCATGATAATAAAATCGACAAAATGGTAAAATATGTCTCATCTTTAAATCTCAATTTAAAAGATCATTACCCCAATGTAAGTAAGAATTCAAGTGGATATCGATTAGACGCAGTTTTTGAAAATGGTCCGATAAATCCTCAGAACATTTTTGTTGCATCGGAAGGAACACTGGGTGTAGTTACTAGCTGCAAAATTTCAATGTTGGACGTCCCGGAGAAAAAATCTCTCGTTATTCTTGAGTTTGAGAACATTCTTCATGCCGCACAAGTTGTACCATTGATTCTTAAATTCAGACCTGTGGCAGTGGAATTGCTGGATAGAGGGACTATCATAGAAGGATGGAAAACTGAGCATTCTGAAAATAAGAATTCTTGTTTGATGTTTGTAGAATTTTATGGTAATGATAATAATTTCTACCAAAATGTTCACAGCTTTGAAGATACTCTTGGTAAGAAAGCAAAAATTCTTGAAAGTGGATATGATATGAAAAGTGTAGCTAGAGCATGGAGTGAGAGAAGAAATTCATTAAACGGAGCCATGAAAAAAGGCATTGGTTCTAGAAGGCCAGCCGGAATAATAGAAGATACAGTAGTTCATCCTGAACTTTTACATGATTACCTTGTGTTTCTTTTAGAACTACTCGCTAAATACAAACTTGATTATGTTGTTTATGGTCACGCAGGCAATGGCAATTTACATCTCAGGCCCCTCATAGATTTTGCATCGAAAGATTCCAGTGTTTTGATGGATGTATTAGCGGATAAGGTTTTTAGACATGTATGTAGGATTAATGGTTCGATTTCAGGAGAACATGGTGATGGAATGCTTAGAACAAAGTACATCCCTATGATGTACGGTTCAAAAATGTACGAAGTGTTCAAACAAATAAAATCTATTTTTGATGACAAAAATATAATGAATCCCGGTAAAAAAATACTATAAAATCAGTTACAGGGCCGGGAAGATGATGAATCACAAGTTAAGTGTTTCATACAACTTGATCACATGAAAGATAAATCTTGATACATATCATTTACAAGTGAGATTTTCTTAACTTGTGTCTAGTACCGAACCTAAATATCAAAAGGCCCGCTGAAATCATAAGTAGTGCTGTTACTAACGTTAGAGGAGATACTATTGACTTTAAAATGCCAGGCGCTGTTGAAATATATTGACAATCAGAATCATTACTGATACAATTCTTTTGTATCGGAAAAATAAGAACAACAGAAACCAGTATAATCATAATAATTGTTCCTATAAGAGAGAATATTGCTCCACATTTTATGATATAGTCAATCTTGGAAATCATTTTCATTAAATAGTCATCAAGTATCGATTCTCCTTGGATCCAATGTCACAAAGGTATACGCATCGCCTGTCGAAACTTGTTCAAATTTGTTGTTGTAATATTGAAGAGGGAGTGAAGCATACATGTGTTTGTCCCATAACTCATGGATGGCGTCAAAGTACACCTTTCTTTTCTCGCCCTTCATTCTCAATATCTCATGACTTAGGACATGTGATACTTTGGCACAATTCTTATCGGCATAAAATTTTATTCGATCCAGATCAGAAAGTGGCACTTTAGATCTTTCCCAATATGCTATACCAAAATTTTCTGAAGAATAACCTTCAGTTCTACAATCAGTCCAAAATGGCTTAAAGTATGTCAGATAAAAGTGGTACGTTCCTTTGTCTCTTTCGGAATGATCTCGGGATAGATAGGAAATTGACATCCTGTCAAAAAGTCTTCCTGGAACCACCGGAAGTATATCCGACTGTATCTTTAGGTTTACATCAAATGATCTCTTTATCCAGTGATGAAAAAATCGTGACATCAAAGAAACATAATACCAGTCTTCATTTTGCAACCTAACCCATTCTTCATTTTTTGCTACATATATGAAGTACAGAGTAGGGTACTGCAATTCAATAATTATGACAAATTATGCAAATAAATACTAATGAACACTTAGAAAATTTCATTATCTATTAATTGCACCCTGGTCAGAATTCAGGTCGCAAAATTTATACACTCAAATTTAGAACCATTAAAAAGCGATGCTCATGTGGGGTCGTAGCGAAGCCAGGCATCGCAACGGGCTCCAGATCTAACAAACAGGGCTTTATTAGAGAAAGATACCCGTGGATCAGGGGTTCAAATGTTCGATAAATCGCAACAGAACAAATCCCTTCGGCCCCATTATCTTAACTTCGAGCAGCTGTTTCAGTAGATATGTTAGAATAATTATAATTCCATTCCATTCTATTCATCTGAGACTTGATTCTAGTATTATTTTTGCTATCTCAGACAGTCTTCAATTGCTCTAAAAGATCCAAATGTCTTTTGAGCTTCG
>DASVGC010000002.1:0-2281 GCA_036379735.1 Nitrososphaeraceae archaeon | reverse complement strand
GTTTTTTGATCAAAAGATCATTATCAATTTGAAAATTTTCTAATGGACCAATGAAATCAATTTTTAAATCCATTCTCCTAACTGCCAATTCATATTCGCAAAAGGTAGGAATTGGAATGAATGCTTTATACGGAAATGTTCTAACAAATTGATGTATTAGTTCCGTAGCTCCATTTCCGACTGTAATACATTCAGGAAGGATATTATAATTTAAATATTTTGAAATTCTTCTTCTTAATTCTCTACATTTGGGATCTGGATATGTGATTGAAACATTTCTAATATTCTGCGATATCATGCTTAATACTTTTCTTGAAATTCCGAGAGGATTGATATTTGAACTAAAATCTATTCTTATTTCCTGATTATTATCTGTCGAGTATAATCCTCCATGAGTACATGAATCTAATCTTTTAAATTCAGTTTGATTATTTATATAAGAATTCTCTCGACCATAGTTGGGCTTTATCAAATCTCTAATGAACAAGATTGATATTTCCAAGTATGTAAATACTTTTTTTGCTTGAATAACGATTATTAGATCGTTATTATTTATTTAATTGCTGTAATATGTTAAAAGTAGCGTTAATAGGGTCTACCGGTGCAGTTGGACAAGAATTTGTAGTAGCACTTGCAAACCATCCTTGGTTTGAATTACAGGATATAGCCTCATCTGAAAGATCAGCAGGAAAAAAATATATCGATGCCATTAGAGACCAAAACACAGGTATATTAAAATGGCATAACAAAGAACAAGTTCCAGATTATATTAAAGAGAAAGTTGTAAGTAAGGTTGATGACATAGATCCTAAAAATTATGATCTTGTTTTTACTGCGTTAGAATCATCTGACGCACAAATAATTGAGCCAAAAATGGCTGAAATAACTCCGGTTATAAGTACAGCTGCTGCTTTCAGATATCAAGACGATGTTCCAATATTGATTCCAGGGATTAATGATGAACATGTAGAATTATTGAATATTCAAAAGAAAAACAGACAATGGAAAGGGTTTGTGTGTCCGCTACCTAATTGTACGACCACCGGTTTGGCAATTTCTCTGAAACCTATATTAGACAATTTTGGCATCGAAAGTATTTTTATGACTTCAATGCAAGCTCTTTCTGGAGCTGGAAGGTCTCCTGGAGTTGCTGCTTTAGATATAATAGACAATGTTATACCATTTATTCCAAAAGAAGAAGAAAAGGTGCAAGTAGAAACCAAAAAGATTCTAGGATCCTTTACAGATAGTTCTATATCTCCTTCAACAGTTAAGGTTAGTTGTACTTGTACTAGAGTACCTGTTTTAGATGGCCATACAGAAACAGTATTTGTGGAAACAAAAACTCCTGTTGAGCCAGAACAAGTAAAACAAGCAATGATCAATTTTTCAGATTCTGTCAAACTTAGCGGATTACCGTCATCGCCAAAGCAATACATAATAGTTCATGATGACCCTACTAGACCTCAACCCAGAATCGATAGGGAAATCAATGATGGAATGACTACATTTGTTGGAAGATTACGAAAAGATACTGTATTTGACAAGGGGGTTAAGTATGTCCTTTTATCTCACAATGAAAAGATGGGTTCAGCAAAAGGTGCAGTACTATTAGCTGAATTGCTAAAATCTAAGAATATGATCTAGAATGGTGGACATTTCTTTAATTTTAAGATATAAATATCAAAACATAGAATCAGTTATGACATAACACGAGTTGAGAGTTAAACTGTGATTCGACAAGTAACATTAGGAAAAAAAGTAAAAAATTATTATGAATTAACAAAACCAAAAATCTGGTATTTGTTGGTTTTTACTGCTTTCGGATCTGCTCTTACTGCTTCTTTCCTGTTTGATATCCCGATTAGTGTTGTTACGTGGATTCTGTTATTAGGTGGAGTGGCAGCAGGTTCTGCTGCAGCCGACACTCTAACTGGTTATAACGATAGAGATATTGACGCAATAATGGAAAGAACAAAAGATAGACCTATTCCATCAGGAAGAATTTCTCCCAAGAATGCTTTAATATTTGGTTTAATTTTAATGGCAATCTCTTTGGTATTTTCTTGGTTCATAAATATCTGGGCATTTATTCTCATGATATTCGGTCTTTTTGATAATATAATTATTTACAGTAAATGGTTAAAAAGACGCAGTCAGTCAAATATTATTCTAGGTGGATTTTCAGGAGCGGCCCCCGCTCTAATAGGATATCTTGCTGTAACTACACAGAGTATTGAGATAGGTCTGGTAATGGCAGCTCTGGTATTTTTGTGGATAC
>DASVGC010000001.1:0-2951 GCA_036379735.1 Nitrososphaeraceae archaeon | reverse complement strand
TTTTTTTGGTGTTCATGACACCGTTGCAAGGGGGGTTCCGGTTATTTTTGGCACACTCAGTATCTTTGTGACATATCTTCTTGCCAAGGAACTTTTCGACAGAAAAGTGGGCTTAGTTTCAAGTCTGGTTCTGGCGTTATTGCCATTCCACATAGTTTTCAGCAGACAAGTTCTTCTTGATGTTCCGCTTTCTTTCTTTGTAATCTTATTCCTGTATTTCATTACAAAATTCAAAATTACTGAACGCAACATCTATTCTTATTGGACAGGAGTAAGCTGCGGACTTTGTTTAATTTCAAAGGAAGTAGGAATAATCATGCTACCTATTTTTGTTGCTTACTCTTTCATAACCCATACTTTAAAACTTCAAAAATTTGTTGTTTTTCTAATTGGTTTTGCATTCGCCATCGTTCCGTATGCCTTACTAATTTTGATTAGACGTGACGCAATAAACGCGTTTTTTACTTATGCAAATTTCCAAGTAAATAGGGAGGCGACTATTTTGTCTGCTCGTTACGCAAGCACACTAATAAACGAGGCATTTGGTTATGTCCTATCGATACTTATTATCGTATCAGTTTTATTAATACTTATAGAGTGTAGAAGTAGCGGATCTAGAAAATACAGGGATCAGATTATTCTTCTGGTAATTACCTTAGGCACCTTATTCTTATTCTATCAATTATTACCTTCCCAGGGAGATAGATTTCTAATAACATTGATGCCAATTGGTGTAATCTTGGGCTGTTCATTTTTAGTTACTAACTATGTGAACCGATTGAATAGCCGTAAGGTGATATTCATATGCCTGATTCCAATGATAATTCTGTCTAATAATTTCTTCATTAGTAAACTGCTACCGATTGATGAGCTCAGACTATCTGATAACATAGGTACCCCTTGGAAGCGAGAAGTTGCACTTTGGATTAAGAACAATACACCGCCAGATGCTAATGTACTAACGGCCCAAATGACTATGGCAAATGTAATACGCTTTTACTCAAATCATGAAGTATATACTTTTGAGCTAAGTAGCAATCCGTCGTATATACGATTGGATAATCCGGCCTTGCTAATATTAAACAAGAACGTCAGCATAATTGTTGAAGATAGAGATCCAGCATTAGAACAAAACTCCGCAGTTGCAGATCTAAAAAAGTATCGCGCATATTTTAATCCACAGTTAGTATATACAGCGTACAAATACGGCATAGAAAACGGTACAGATAAGAAAATACCAATGATTGAGGTGTATCATCTAAAATGAGCGAATTCGTCATGATATCATTTTTTTTATTGTTACTAATTGGAACAACAATATCCTGTTCACTTCTTTATGCCCTTTTTGGGATTGATGGATTAACTGCATATTCCCTGACACAAGAGGAGGCAAGTGTTGTAAACTCGCATATAAAGAACTTTATTGTTATAATACAGGGGAGGCACACATTCGATAACTATTTTGGAACATTTCCAGGAGTAAATGGTTTTCCTAACGACACTAAAATACCGATAAATCCCTTCAGGGCCGACGAGTCTGCATATGTTGAGCCTTTTCACTTAGAGGATAAAGAACATTACAAGCCAAGGGACGATCCACCGACATATCGTCTGTCCTATAATAATGGTAGTATGAATGGTTTTATCTATGCTCAGACCAGTAATCCAGGAAACTCAACATACGTAATGGGATACTTCGATAATAGAGACATACCATATTATTGGAAGTTTGCGACAGAATATGTTTTGGCACAAAGATTTTTAAGCCCTTCAATTAGATCTGACCTGGTCAACAGCCTATATGCTATCGGTGGGGAACCTTCCATGAGACTTCAAGATGTACCAATACAAGGATTGAACATAAACAAGACAATTTTTGATGAATTGGTGTCAAAGGATGTTCCTTGGAAGATATATGTGGAAAATCTTGGAGGTATATACAATAAAAGTAATGAGGACACTCTGATTCTGAAAAGAAACATACCAGTCCTAGCAATCCCACGCTTTATCGAGAATCAATCATTAAATTCTAATATACATGATCTATCAAATTACTTTGCCGATATTCTAGGAAACAGGTTGGCAAATGTAACTTTTGTATATTTTACTGATTCCAATGATAGTCCTACTCCAAATGTAATACCCTCTCAAGAATTGGTGGCCAATTTGATCTATGCGTTGATGACGAGTCAATATTGGAACAGTTCAGCAATACTGCTGACTCATAACGAGGCTGGGGGATGGTATGATCACGTAACGCCACCAGTTAACAATAATACAGGAGAGATGAATGGATTCAGAGTTCCTGCCATTATCATATCACCTTATGCCAAGAGAGGCTATATTGATAATAACACGTATGACATTAAATCGTTCCTAGATCTTATACAATCTTCCTTTGGTATTGATGGAAGTACTAATCTTACGAACCATTCTAACAAAATGTATCAAGCATTCGACTTTGAACAACAACCAAGACAACCTCTTCATATTCAGGAAATACCTAGAGAAAGAATCGTGGTGCAGCCAGATGAAATAAAAGGTATTAATACTATATACATATTAAGCCTATTTGGTCCAATAGCAGTTACTACTTATTGGTATTATAGAAGAAAGCAACAATCGAAGTAAGAAAATATCTATATCTTCCGTGAGAGCATTTTGTGCTTTGATGTAGGTATAAATCATTCTCATTATGGTGGGCCTGAGAGTGACAGGCTTGGGTCGTAGACATAAGTACCGGTCAAAGATTGACTGTCAAATGGAAGATGCAAAATATGTCCTGGAGCAAAAGTCCCGCCAAATGCAGATGTTACTTGGGCCGAAGATAGAGCACTATTCCATATTCTGACCTCATCTACTTCTCCAGTAAAGAAGTTTGTTGCCGGAGTAACTCTAGAGTTTGCTCCAACTCTGACTGGCTTTGTTCCTATAGATTCAGGAGAGGCGCC